>NZ_KV821145.1:24393-92808 GCF_001815595.1 Staphylococcus sp. HMSC070D05
TATTTCAATAGAAATTGTCTTTTTTCACTTATTCAGAAACTTTATAGCCCGGACTCATGTTTTTAGATTTATTTATTTGTTTTTAAAAGATCTCGAATTTCTGTAAGTAATACCGTATTTGTATCAATTTCTTCTTCTGGTTCTTCTTTTCTCATAATTGTATTGGCAATCTTAACAAAGATAAATAATGCAAAAGCAACGATAATAAAATCAATAATTGATTGAATGAAAAGACCATACTTAATGCCCCAAAGCTGCCAATCTTTAGCAAAATCTACCGAACCGAACAGTTTACCAATCAATGGCATGATAATATAAGTTACTAAGGATGATACAATTTTATTAAATGCTGCTCCCATAACTACAGCAATTGCTAAATCTAAAACATTTCCTTTAAATGCAAATTCTTTAAATTCTTTTAGCATAGTAATCTCCTATTTATTTACTTTTTTTATACAATATACTATACAAAAAATAAATAAATTAGTAAATATTGAAATTAATGAAATTTGATTAAGATTAAAACGTTTGTTATTATATTAAAGAGGTTTACCGAAAAATTAATTAATTATTTTTATAATTAATTGTGTATTTTTCATTTTGAAAAAATTTAATATTAAGATGAAGGGAGTTATATTAGTTATGAATTCTTCTTCTGAATCAAGTAAGAAAGGAAAGAAATTTTCGCCGGTATTTATTTATAGTGCGATTATCGTAGCAATTATTGTACTAATTGGGGCAATTGTACCGGAACAATTCGATTCAATTACTAGTTCAATAAGTGGATGGATTACTGATAAACTTGGTTGGTATTATTTAATACTTACAACTATTATTGTTTTCTTCTGTGTCTTTTTAATTTTCAGTCCAATTGGGAAATTAAAACTTGGCAAACCTGATGATAAACCAGAGTTTAATACGATTTCATGGTTTGCCATGCTATTTAGTGCAGGTATGGGTATTGGTTTGGTATTCTATGGTGCAGCAGAACCTATGTCACACTTCGCAGCACCACCAACTGCTAGTCCAAAAACGACAGAAGCCTTTACTGAATCACTTCGTTCTACTTTCTTCCATTGGGGATTTCATGCTTGGGCAGTTTATGGTGTCGTAGCTCTTGCTTTAGCATATGCTCAATTTAGAAAAGATGAACCAGGACTTATTTCTAGAACATTACGCCCATTGCTTGGAGATAAAGTAGAAGGACCTATTGGTACGATTATTGATGTACTTTCAGTATTCGCTACAGTAGTAGGGGTAGCTGTATCATTAGGTATGGGTGCATTACAAATTAACGGTGGTTTAAATTACTTATTTGGTGTCCCAAATAATGTATGGGTTCAATCAATTATTATTGTTGTTGTTACAATTTTATTTATTATTAGTGCTTGGTCTGGTCTAAGTAAAGGAATTCAATATTTAAGTAATACCAATATTGGTTTAGGTACAATATTAATGATTGTTGCTTTAATTGTTGGACCGACTGTATTAATTTTGAACATGTTTACAAGTTCAATTGGTAGTTTGTTCAATACATTCTTATTCAACAGTTTTGATACAGCAGCATTAAATTCTCAAAAAAGAGAATGGATGTCTTCTTGGACACTATATTATTGGGGCTGGTGGTTAAGCTGGAGCCCATTCGTAGGTGTATTTATTGCACGTGTGTCTAAAGGACGTTCAATTCGTGAATTTATTTCAGGTGTATTACTTGTTCCAGCTCTAGTAAGCTTCTTATGGTTCAGTGTATTTGGCGTATTAGGTATTGAAATGGGTAAAAAACATTCTGAGCTATTCAAGATGTCAGCAGAAACACAACTCTTTGGCGTATTCAATCATTTACCTTTAGGAATGGTTTTATCACTTGTTGCACTTGTATTAATCGGTTCATTCTTTATTACATCAGCCGATTCAGCAACATTTGTATTAGGTATGCAAACATCATATGGCTCATTAGAACCATCTAACGTGGTAAAAATAACATGGGGTATTGCACAATCTCTTATTGCCTTCATCTTACTCTTAGCAGGTGGTGGAGATGGCGCAGAAGCATTAGGTGCACTACAAAGTGCTGCAATTATTAGTGCATTACCATTCTCCTTTGTGGTCATATTAATGATGATTAGTTTCTATAAAGATGCTAACCAAGAACGCAAATTCTTAGGATTAACATTACAGCCTAATAAACATAGACTAAAAGAATATATTGAATATCAACAAAAAGACTATGAATCTGATATATTAGAAAAACGTCAAAATCGACGTAATGCAGAGAAAGCAGAACAATAATTAATAAAAAACGTCTAAGACAAACCATTTGTCTTAGGCGTTTTTTATTATGTTCAAATCAAAATATAAAGACTTTCAAAAGAAAATCCACATCCAATAGATGTTGAGATTGGAGTCAAAAATTCAAAATGAATTTCTATTCTACTTTCCTTTTTATTTAATTTAGCTTATTGAAAAAAATTCTCATTTAATAAAAAATACTTATAGTTTGAATGTACTATGATAAGTATTTCTTATATTAACTGATTATAAAACCAAAATTCAAATCACTCAAATTCTAGTGATATATAGTTGTTTTAAAAAACATATAATTATACAATTTAATTAAAGGAATATAATTATGAATGTTTAATATTCAAGGGGGATAATCAAATGGCTTCTAACATTAAAGAACAAGCAAAAAAATCATTTGAAGTTCGAGGTAAATCATATACATATTATGATTTAAAAAATCTTGAAGAGCAAGGTTTAACTAAAATCAGTAAGTTACCTTATTCTATTCGTGTTCTACTAGAATCAGTATTAAGACAAGAAGATGACTTTGTTATTACAGATGATCATATTAAAGCATTAGCCCATTTTGGTAAAGAAGGTAATGAAGGAGAAGTACCTTTCAAACCTTCTCGCGTAATCTTGCAAGATTTTACAGGGGTGCCTGCGGTTGTTGACCTAGCTTCATTACGTAAAGCTATGAATGATGTAGGTGGGGATATTAATAAAATTAATCCAGAAGTACCGGTTGATTTAGTCATCGATCACTCTGTACAAGTAGATAGCTATGCAAACCCACATGCGTTAGAACGCAATATGAAGTTAGAATTTGAAAGAAACTATGAACGTTATCAATTTTTAAACTGGGCTACAAAAGCATTTAATAATTATAATGCTGTACCGCCTGCAACAGGTATCGTACACCAAGTTAACTTAGAATATTTAGCTAAGGTAGTTCATGTAAGAGACGTGGACGGTGAACAAACTGCTTTCCCAGATACGCTTGTTGGTACTGATTCACATACTACTATGATAAATGGTATTGGTGTATTAGGTTGGGGTGTTGGTGGTATTGAAGCTGAAGCAGGTATGCTGGGTCAACCATCATATTTCCCAATTCCTGAAGTGATTGGGGTACGCTTAACTAATTCATTACCTCAAGGATCAACTGCCACTGACTTAGCATTACGAGTAACTCAAGAGCTACGTAAAAAAGGTGTAGTTGGTAAATTTGTAGAATTCTTCGGTCCCGGTGTTACCGATTTACCATTAGCTGATCGGGCAACTATTGCTAACATGGCTCCTGAATATGGAGCAACATGTGGTTTCTTCCCAGTTGATGAAGAGTCACTTAAATATATGAAATTAACTGGTCGCTCTGAAGAGCATGTTGAGTTAGTTAAAGCTTATTTACAACAAAACAATATGTTCTTTACATCAGATAAAGAAGATCCACAATATACTGATGTAATTCATTTAGATTTATCGACAGTTGAAGCTTCACTATCTGGTCCTAAACGCCCTCAAGATTTAATTTTCTTAAGTGATATGAAAAAAGAATTCGAAAAATCAGTAACAGCTCCTGCTGGAAACCAAGGTCATGGTTTGGATGAAAGCGAATTTGATAAATCAGCTCATATTCAATTTAATGATGATTCTGAAACAACTATGAAAACAGGAGATATTGCAATTGCAGCGATTACTTCATGTACAAATACATCGAATCCTTACGTGATGTTAGGTGCTGGTTTAGTTGCGAAAAAAGCTGTTGAAAAAGGATTAAAAGTGCCTGAATATGTGAAAACATCATTAGCACCAGGTTCAAAAGTAGTTACAGGTTATTTACGTGATTCTGGATTACAAAAATATCTTGATGATTTAGGATTTAATTTAGTAGGTTATGGATGTACAACTTGTATTGGTAACTCTGGACCACTATTGCCAGAAATTGAAAAAGCTATTGCTAAAGAAGATTTACTAGTTACTTCTGTATTATCTGGTAACCGTAACTTTGAAGGTCGAATCCATCCATTAGTAAAAGCGAACTATCTTGCTTCACCTCAATTAGTTGTTGCGTATGCTTTAGCTGGTACAGTTGATATAGATTTACAAAATGAACCACTTGGTAAAGGTAAAGATGGTCAAGATGTATACTTAAATGATATTTGGCCTTCAATTAAAGAAGTTGCTGATACAGTAGATAGTGTTGTAACACCTGAATTATTTAAAGAAGAATATAAAAATGTATACAACAACAATGAAATGTGGAATGAGATTGATGTTACTGACTCTTTATTATATGACTTCGATCCTAATTCAACGTACATTCAAAATCCAACATTCTTCCAAGGATTATCAAAAGAACCAGGTACCATTGAACCATTAAAAGATTTACGTGTAATGGGTAAATTTGGTGACTCAGTTACAACTGACCATATCTCTCCAGCAGGTGCTATTGGTAAAGATACACCGGCAGGTAAATACTTACTAGATCATGACGTACCTATTCGTGATTTTAACTCATATGGTTCTCGTCGTGGTAACCATGAAGTTATGGTGCGTGGTACATTTGCAAATATTAGAATTAAAAACCAATTAGCACCAGGTACAGAAGGTGGCTTTACAACATATTGGCCAACTGATGAAGTCATGCCAATTTATGATGCTGCAATGAAATATAAAGAAGATGGTATTGGCTTAGCAGTATTAGCATGCAACGATTATGGTATGGGATCTTCACGTGACTGGGCTGCTAAAGGTACTAATTTATTAGGCGTTAAAACTGTAATAGCACAAAGTTATGAACGTATTCACCGTTCTAACTTAGTTATGATGGGTGTATTACCATTACAATTTAAAGATGGAGAATCAGCTGATTCACTTGGTCTAAATGGTAGAGAAGAAATCTCTGTAGATATTAACGAAGATGTACAACCACATGATATTATTAAAGTTCATGCTAAAAAAGAAAGTGGAGAAGTGGTTGATTTTGATGTCATTGTTCGTTTCGATTCACAAGTTGAAATCGACTATTATCGTCACGGTGGCATTCTACAAATGGTATTAAGAAATAAACTTGCTCAATAATACAATGATTCGAAAAAGTATTTAAAAAGTTGAATGTATTTTGAATCCTTAGATGACAATCTCATCTAAGGATTTTTTCTTAATTCGTGTCATTGAGCTATTTCAATAATAGAAGTAGTAAATGGGGAATTCTATAGCAAGTAACTTTTTTATGTTAATATTGAAAATGAACTTAATTGGAAAGAGGTACATAAATATGATTTATAGTATGACTGAAATTGAAGCGAGATACCAAGAGACAGATAAAATGGGAGTAATTTATCATGGGAATTATGCTACATGGTTTGAAGTTGCTCGTACTGATTATATTCGTAAATTAGGTTTTAGTTATGCAGATATGGAAAAAGAAGGTATTATCTCACCCGTCGTGGATTTACAAGTTCAATATAAGAAATCCATTTTTTATCCTGAAAAAGTTAAAGTGAAAACATGGGTAGAACATTATTCAAGATTGCGTTCAACGTACTGTTATGAAGTATATAATGAAAAAGGTGAATTAGCTACTACAGGTTCCACACAGCTATTATGTATTAAAGCAAGTGATTTCAGACCAATTCGTTTAGATCGTTATTTTCCAGAATGGCATCAAGTATATAGTAAAGTCGAAGCATTGAATAACGAAGGTAAGGAATTAGAAATCACACAACGTAGCGATTTGAATATATAAATATAAGACCATAAATATCTGTAAATATTAGATACTTATGGTCTTTTTTTAATTAGTTGTAGAATAAACAATTTCGTCTTCATGGTCTACTTTTTCAACTAGAACTTCATGATCTTCAAAATACCATAAGTCATCTTCTGAAACTACAATAATTAAATCATTATAGTTTTCATGATAACCTATCTCAACGTCATTGCTCGGTTCCACACGAAATGCTGGGCTAAAACCTTGTTTAAGTTGAAATTCTCCACCATACCTCACATAAAATTGTAAGACTTTATTCTCTTCAGGTAAATCTAATTCATTTTTAAACCATTCAACTGCTTCATCAGTCAATTTGATTTTCATTATATGACCTATCCTTTATATTATTATTATTATATTTATAATGTAATAATTGCTTGAACTAAAACATATTGTTCTCACTATTAAACATGAACTGCTTATCATATTTAATTAATAGAACTAAATCCGAATCTTCACATTTGGTGCAAGAAACATCCATTTTACATCCATTTGATTTTTGGTTCTTCACCTTTAAAAATTCTAACAATATTAGAACGGTGTCTAAAAATTAAAATGATTGATACAAAAGCACTCATTCCAAATAATATGTAATCATGAATAACTAATGAACCTATCACACAGCTGATTGCCGCAATAATACTAGATAATGACACGTACTTTGTTAAATATAAAATTCCAAAGAATATGACTGCTAAGATTAAAAGTAAGATTGGATTAACTCCTAACACAACTCCGGCACTTGTGGCTACAGCTTTACCCCCTTTAAATTTAAGATAAATAGGGTAAACATGACCAATTATTGCAAAAATACCGACAATTAATCCATGTGTGAAGAATGTACTAATTGGTCCATGCGCATGCACTGGGAGCCATAATGGGAAAAATACAGTAATGAATCCTTTAAATATATCTAAAAAAGTAACGATAAATCCAGCTGGTTTTCCTAAAACTCTAAAACTATTTGTGGCACCGGTATTACCGCTTCCAAATTCTCTAATATCTTTTTTTAAAAAAACTTTTCCTATAACATAACCATTTGGAATAGCTCCAATGAGATAGCTTAAAATCAACATGAGAACTATCATCATAATTTGTTTACACATCCCTTATATAATGTAGGTATATTTTATCACAAAGTATTCCTGACAACGATTAAAAATTGAAAAAACGTCTTATATATTAAGTTAAATACGTATCTTATATAACTCATACTTGCATTTTAATGCATTTTATATAAGAATAACTATTGTAAAGTTAAAAAAACGAACGTACGTTTGTAGGAGGCGAACGCATTGGCAACAAAAATGACAAATCATTATTCAGATGATTCGATTCAAGTATTAGAAGGACTTGAAGCAGTTAGAAAACGTCCAGGAATGTATATTGGGTCGACTGATAAACGTGGATTACACCATTTAGTATATGAAATTGTCGATAACTCCGTCGATGAAGTTTTAAATGGTTATGGTAATGAAATTGATGTAACAATCAATGAAGATAATAGTATTTCAGTGGAAGATAATGGAAGAGGTATGCCAACTGGTATGCATGCATCTGGTAAACCTACTGTAGAAGTTATTTTTACTGTATTACATGCTGGAGGTAAATTTGGACAAGGGGGATATAAAACTTCTGGAGGACTTCATGGTGTTGGTGCTTCCGTAGTTAATGCTTTAAGTGAATGGCTAGAAGTTGAAATTCATCGAGATGGACAAATTTATAAGCAATCTTTTAAAAACGGTGGTATTCCAACTTCTGGTTTAGTGAAAGCGGGAAAAACTAAGAAAACAGGTACAAAAGTTACATTTAAACCAGACTCAAGTATTTTTAAAGCAACAACGTCATTTAATTTTGATACATTAAGTGAGCGCTTACAAGAATCTGCATTCTTATTAAAAAACTTAAAAATTACTTTGAAAGATCTACGTGATGAAAAAGAACGTGAAGATGTTTATCATTACGAAGAAGGTATTAAAGAATTTGTAAGTTATATCAATGAAGGTAAAGAAGTATTACATGATGTTACGACGTTTACAGGTGCTGCAAATGGAATCGAAGTAGATGTTGCTTTTCAATATAATGATCAATATTCCGAAAGTATATTAAGTTTTGTTAATAATGTACGTACAAAAGACGGCGGGACTCATGAAGTAGGATTTAAAACAGCAATGACACGCGTATTTAATGATTATGCACGCCGTATTAATGAACTTAAAGATAAAGATAAAAACTTAGATGGTAATGATATTAGAGAAGGATTAACAGCAGTGATTTCTGTACGTATTCCAGAAGAACTATTGCAATTTGAGGGACAAACTAAGTCTAAGCTTGGTACATCTGAAGCGCGTAGTGCAGTAGATTCTGTTGTTTCTGAAAAATTACCTTATTACTTAGAGGAAAAGGGTCAATTATCTAAATCTCTTGTGAAGAAAGCTATTAAAGCGCAACAGGCAAGAGAAGCAGCTCGTAAGGCACGGGAGGATGCACGTTCTGGCAAGAAAAACAAGCGTAAAGATACATTATTATCAGGAAAGTTAACGCCTGCTCAAAGTAAGAATACTGAGAAAAATGAATTATATCTTGTCGAAGGTGATTCAGCAGGGGGATCAGCTAAACTTGGAAGAGACAGAAAATTCCAGGCTATTTTACCTTTACGAGGTAAAGTGATTAATACTGAAAAAGCAAAACTTGAAGACATTTTCAAAAATGAAGAAATTAATACAATTATTCATACCATTGGTGCTGGTGTTGGTAATGATTTTAAATTAGAAGATAGTAATTATAATAGAGTTATTATTATGACTGATGCTGATACAGATGGCGCCCATATTCAAGTGTTATTATTAACATTTTTCTTCAAATATATGAGACCTCTTGTTCAAGCAGGTCGTGTTTTTATTGCATTACCTCCGTTATACAAATTAGAAAAAGGTAAAGGGAAATCTAAAAAAGTAGAATATGCTTGGACAGATGATGAATTGGAAAAACTTCAAAAACAATTAGGTAAAGGTTTTATTTTACAACGCTATAAAGGTTTAGGTGAAATGAATCCTGAACAATTGTGGGAAACTACAATGAATCCTGAGACAAGAACGTTGATTAGAGTTCAAATCGATGATGAAGTACGTTCTTCTAAACGTGTAACAACATTAATGGGAGATAAAGTTGCACCAAGACGTGAATGGATTGAAAATCATGTTGAATTTGGCATGCAAGAAGATCAAAGTATTTTAGATAATACAGAAGTTCAAATACTAGATACTGAAGAATATGATGAGGAGGAAATCAATTGAGTGAGATAATTCAAGACCTATCACTTGAAGATGTTATTGGCGATCGCTTTGGAAGATATAGTAAATATATTATTCAAGAACGTGCGTTACCAGATGTGCGTGATGGTTTAAAACCTGTACAACGTAGAATTTTATTTGCTATGTATAGCAGTGGCAATACGTATGATAAAAATTTCCGTAAAAGTGCGAAAACAGTTGGGGATGTTATTGGTCAATATCATCCACATGGTGATTCTTCAGTTTATGATGCAATGGTACGTTTAAGCCAAGATTGGAAGTTGCGTCATGTATTAGTCGAAATGCATGGAAATAATGGTAGTATTGATAATGATCCACCTGCTGCAATGCGTTATACAGAAGCGAAATTAAGTCAACTTTCTGAAGAGTTGGTTCGTGACATTAATAAGGAAACAGTGTCCTTTGTACCAAACTATGATGACACAACACTTGAACCTATGGTGTTACCAGCAAGATTTCCAAATTTACTAGTAAACGGTTCGACTGGTATTTCGGCAGGATATGCTACTGATATTCCTCCACATAATTTAGATGAAGTAATTCAAGCAACATTAAAATATATTGATCATCCTAATATTTCAGTAAATCAATTAATGAAATATATTAAAGGTCCTGATTTTCCAACGGGCGGTATTATTCAAGGCATTGATGGTATAAAGAAAGCCTATGAAACAGGAAAAGGAAAAATTGTTGTTCGTTCAAAAGTAGAGGAAGAAGCGTTAAGAAATGGACGTAAACAATTAATTGTGACAGAAATTCCTTATGAAGTGAATAAAAATTCACTTGTGAAACGTATTGATGAGCTTCGTGCTGATAAAAAAGTAGATGGTATTATTGAAATACGTGATGAAACAGATCGTACAGGTTTAAGAATTGCTATTGAATTAAAAAAAGATATTAATTCAGAGTCTATTAAAAACTATTTATATAAAAACTCTGATTTACAAATTACTTATAATTTCAATATGGTCGCTATTAGTGATGGACGTCCAAAATTAATGGGTCTACGTGAAATTATTGACAGCTATTTAAACCATCAAATTGAAGTTGTAGCTAATCGTACCACATATGACTTAAATCATGCTGAAAAGCGTATGCATATTGTAGAAGGTCTTATGAAAGCTTTATCTATATTAGATGAAGTGATCGCGCTAATTCGTCATTCTAAAAATAAAAAAGATGCAAAAGATAATTTAGTAAAAGAATTTGACTTTACTGAAGCACAAGCAGAAGCCATTGTAATGCTTCAATTATATCGTTTAACTAATACTGATATTGTTGCACTTGAAGAAGAACATAAAGAATTACAAACATTAATAGAAGAGTACCGAAATATTCTTGATAATCATGACGCATTATTAAATGTTATTAAAAAAGAGCTTACAGAGATTCGAAAACGTTTTAAAACATCACGTTTATCTTCAATTGAAGCGGAAATATCAGAAATTAAAATTGATAAAGAAGTTATTGTACCAAGTGAAGAAGTTGTTTTAAGTGTGACTAGACATGGATATATAAAACGTACGTCTACACGTAGCTTTAATGCAAGTGGTGTGACAGAAGTAGGTTTAAAAGAGGGAGATAGTTTACTCAAATACCAAACTGTAAATACTCAAGATACAGCTTTAGTATTTACGAATAAAGGAAGATATCTCTTTATTCCAATTCATAAAATTGCAGATGTGCGATGGAAAGAGTTAGGTCAGCATGTATCGCAAATTGTGCCTTTAGAAGAAAACGAGAGAATTATAGATGTATTTAACGAAAAAACATTTGATGGTAAAGCTTTTTATATTATTGCAACTTGTAATGGCATGATTAAAAAAAGTAATCAATCATTATTTAAAACCACGCGATTTAATAAGCCACTCATTGCAACAAAGTTAAAAAATGAAGATGAAGTGGCAAATGTACTTCGCATAACTCAAGAACAAATGATTACTGTTATTACACATAAAGGCATGTCATTAACGTATTCTACAGAAGAACTTTCAGATACAGGATTAAGAGCGGCTGGTGTGAAATCTATCAATTTAAAAGATGAAGATTACGTTATTATGACTGATACTGTTGATAAGAATAATTCAATCATTATGGCTACGCAAAGAGGAGCAATAAAACGTATTGCTAAAGATATATTACAAGATGCCAAACGCGCACAAAGAGGTATTACACTTTTAAAAGAATTGAAAAAAAATCCTCATCGTATTGTAGCTGCACATGTTGTCAGAGATGAAACATACTATACACTTTATTCAGATAAACATGCTGAAACAGGTGAAATTTCTCGTATTCATCTTTCTGAACAATATACAAATGGTTCATTTGTGGTTGATACAAATGAATTTGGAAATGTAAAATCAATGATAATAAATTAATATGATTTTAAAATTTTTGTTTTCAAGTAATTCATAAGATGATAAAATTAATTTAATATTTAATTATTTATAACTCACAAGAGATTTATATTGTTGGTAAGTATATCAAAGTGATTACATGAGAAATATGTACATTTTGCCCTTTAATACTACAATATAAATCTCTTGTAATGTATATCATAACAATAATTTTGATGAGAGGGATTTAATTGAGAGATTTTGATAGTTTAATACCTGATTGGTTTAAATCCGTCGTCCAAGTTGGAAATGATTTAATCTGGTCACAGTATTTAATAGGTTTACTATTGACAGTAGGTATCTTCTTTACTATTAGTTCTAAATTTGTTCAGCTACGAATGCTACCTGAAATGTTTAAGGCATTAGTCGAAAAACCAGAAACTCTGAAAAATGGAGAGAAAGGTATTTCACCTTTTCAAGCATTTGCTATTAGTGCAGGTTCCCGTGTTGGAACAGGAAATATTGCTGGTGTAGCAACAGCGATTGTGTTAGGTGGCCCTGGGGCAGTTTTTTGGATGTGGATTATCGCATTTATCGGAGCTGCGAGTGCATTTATAGAAGCAACACTTGCACAAGTTTACAAAGTTCATGATAAAGAAGGTGGCTTCCGAGGAGGTCCAGCTTATTACATAACCAAAGGTTTAAATCAAAAATGGCTTGGTATTACATTTGCTGTGTTAATTACTGTTACATTTGCATTTGTATTTAACACAGTTCAATCGAATACTATTGCTGAATCTTTAAGAACCCAATATCATATTAGTCCAGTCATTACTGGTATTATTTTGGCTGTCATTACAGCAATCATTATCTTCGGCGGTGTACGTAGTATTGCAACGTTATCATCTTTAATTATTCCAATAATGGCTATCGTTTATGTTGGTATTGTTTTAGTTATCTTACTAATGAATTTTGATCAAATCATTCCAATGATTGGTACAATTATTAAAAGTGCATTCGGAATGGAACAAGTCGCAGGTGGCGCAGTAGGTACAGCGATTTTACAAGGTGTAAAACGTGGCTTATTCTCTAACGAAGCAGGTATGGGTTCAGCACCCAATGCGGCTGCTACTGCTGCTGTACCACATCCAGTAAAACAGGGGTTACTTCAATCTTTAGGTGTCTTCTTCGATACAATGCTTGTTTGTACAGCAACAGCTATTATGATTTTACTTTACTCAGGCTTAAAATTTGGTGAAAAAGCGCCACAAGGTGTAGAAGTTACACAATCTGCATTGAATGAACATCTTGGTTCTCCGGGCGGTATTTTCTTAACTGTCGCGATTACTCTATTTGCATTTTCTTCTGTAGTTGGTAATTACTATTACGGACAATCTAATATAGAATTTCTATCTAAAAACAAAGCAATTTTATTTATTTTTAGATGCTTAGTTGTTGTATTAGTATTTACAGGAGCAGTTGTTAAAACTGAAACCGTATGGAGTACAGCGGACTTATTTATGGGATTAATGGCCATTGTAAACCTTGTTTCCATTATAGGTCTTTCAAATATTGCATTTGCTGTTATGAAAGATTACATTCAACAAAAACGTGCTGGTTTAAAACCTGTATTTAAACCAGAAAACCTTGAGATTAATTTATTTGGTATTGAATCTTGGGGACGTGAAGATAAAATATCTAAAAAACATTAATAATTTAAATCAACACTTCTTTTCTCCATCTTTTAGAGTAATGCGAGAAAGAAGTGTTTTTTAAAAGGACGACTTTTCAAATATAATGTTTAACTATATAATTTTAATAGTAAAAAAAGGATGATAATGATGAGTAAATATCATATTTCAAAAATTTTAAATAATAACGTCATCATATGCATCAATAGTAATCAAGAAGTTATTTTAATCGGTAAAGGTATTGGTTTTAATAAAAAGCCTGGAATGGTCGTAGATGATAATGCTTCTATTGAGAAAGTGTATAAATTAGATCAAAAACAACAACAAGAATATTACAAATCTCTAGTTGAAATAGCTGATGAAGAGGTCTTACAAGCAATTATTGAATCAGTTAACTATATTACAAGTACAACTTATACGAACGATGATAAACAACTAGTTATTGCCTTAACCGATCATATTATTTTTGCATATAAACGCTTAAAACAAAATCAAATAATTAGTAATCCCTTTGCAATGGAAACTAAACATTTATATAGTGAGGCGTATGATATTGCCACACAAGTTATACAGAGATTAAATGAAAAATTAGATGTCACATTTCCTGAGGATGAAATAGGTTTTATAGCATTGCATATTGCATCAAATAAAGAAGATTTACCTATGAGTGAAATATCTTTAATTAATAAAATGATAAGTAAATGTGTATTAATTATCGAAAATGACATAGGGTATCCTGTAAATCCTCGAACGGTCCAATATCAACGATTTATTAGACATATTCAATTTCTAATTCGTCGTTTAAATAAAAAGGAATACGTTCATGCACAAGATGAATTTATCAACATGGTCAAAACATATTACCCTAATTGTTACAGTACAGCATATAAGATTTCTAAAGTTATTCAAAAAAATCTAGATATTGAGGTAGATGATTCAGAAATTGTTTATTTAGCTTTGCATATTTATCATTTTCAATCTCAAAATAACACACAAAATGAATAAGCTACATGGTATGATATAATATAGATTATTTTATTTTAGATTAAAAGGTACGGTGAAAATGATATGTCAATGGACCACAATAAAGTTGAAGGAAAGAAAGCTAATAAGCTAAGCTTTTCTGAAACACGCTTTATGAAGTTTCTAGGTGGTAAAGATTTATTATTTGCGCTAGTTTCATTAGTATTACTTGGTATTACTATATTCATCTTTGACAAAATTTCTTATGTTTTTCAGCCTTTTGTCATTATCTTTAATACTATTGCAGCGCCAATTATTTTATCGCTTATTTTGTATTATTTGTTAAATCCAGTGATTAATTTGATGGAACGGTATAATATTCCAAGATTATTAGCAATTACAATCGTCTTTCTAGTGATTATTGGAGGAGCAACATTAATTATCGATTTATTAATTCCTGTGATTGGTGATCAAATTAAACAACTTGCAAATAACTTCCCAAAATATATTGAAAAATTTAATAGAGCTATTGATAAAGTGACACATATGTCTATTTTATCTTCATTTTATAATCAAATTCAGGACTGGCTTGATTCTACTTCTAAAAAGATTCCATCGTTAACGTCAGATTATTTTAGTGGATTTGGAACTAAAATTAGAACATTTGCAGAAGCTGTTGTGAATGTTGGTGTTGTGATTGCAACTACTCCATTTGTATTATTCTTTATGTTGAAAGATGGAACTAAATTTAGAGATTATACAACTAAAATTGTGCCGCCTAAATTTAGAAAAGACTATCATGATTTATTAGAAAAAATGAGTGTACAGGTCGGCTCATATATTCAAGGCCAAATTATCGTATCATTTTGTATTGGTATTTTATTGTTTATTGGTTATTCTATTATTGGTTTAGATTATGGATTAGTTCTAGCTTCAATTGCTGCAGTAACGAGCGTAGTCCCATACTTAGGACCAACAATTGCAATTTCTCCGGCAATTATTATTGCGATTATTACTTCACCATTCATGTTATTAAAATTGATTATTGTGTGGACGTTGGTTCAATTTATTGAAGGTCATTTTATTTCTCCTAATATTATGGGAAAAACGTTAAAAATTCATCCTCTAACAATTATCTTTATTTTATTAAGTGCGGGTAATTTGTTAGGTATTGTAGGAGTTATTTTAGGTATTCCTGGCTACGCTATTTTAAAAGTATTAGTTTCTCATATCTTCTTATTATTTAAGCGTCGTTACAATAAATACTATGGTGACGATGCAGGTCAATATGAGATTAAAAAAGAAGAACATAAAAATTACACAGAAGCAGAATAAATTACTATATTAAAAAGCCTGAGACATAATGAGTTGTCTCGGGCTTTTTAATATAGTGATAGTCATGTTGCTAGAGTGGAACAATGAATTCTCTTCTACTCCCTTTTCCTTTTATCTTACAATTATGTTAGTTCGATAGTCTAAAGATATATATCTAGAATATGATATGATATATTTTATATTAATATAATGTAAAGGATAATAACGAATAATGACTGAAGAACATAAAAATAGATTAATATCTATATTAAAAGTGGTATTTGCTGTCACACTTTTTACTGTAGTAGTTGCTACTTTATATCATGAATTATCATATATTAACTTCAAACAAACATTAGAAGCATTTAGTAAAATCAATCGATGGTTTTTAATTGGTTTATTTATATGTGGTGGCGCATCAATGATACTTTTAAGTTTATATGATGTCATTCTTGTTAAAACTTTAAAGTTGAGTATACCACTAAATAAAGTATTTCGTTTGAGTTATATTATTAATGCATTTAATGCTATTGTTGGATTTGGTGGATTTATAGGCGCAGGATTTAGAACATTTATTTATAAAAATTATACTTCTGATAGAAAAAGATTACTTCACGCTATTTCAATCATATTAGTTTCAATGTTAACTGGTTTAAGCTTCTTATCTATTTTAGTCGTACTTCATATTTTCGATGCTTCTCATATTCTTGATAAAGTACGTTTTGTAAAATGGGTATTGTATGTAGTAGCTTTATTTTTACCTATTTTTATAGTGTATACAGTCGTTAAACCGGTTACTGAACATAATAAATGGGTAGGGATATATTGCACGTTTATTTCAAGTATTGAATGGATAGCTGCTGCTGTTGTACTTTATTTGTCGGCATGGATTATTGATATTCATGTCGCTTTTACAACATTACTTGGTATTTTTATTATTGCTGCACTATCTGGACTAATTAGTTTTATTCCAGGTGGATTTGGAGCATTTGATTTAGTTGTTTTATTAGGACTAAAATCCTTAGATATTCCTGAAGAAAAAATATTGATTGCCTTACTGTTATATCGTTTTGCTTATTATTTTGTACCTGTTATTATTGCTTTAATTCTATCTACGTTTGAATTTGGCAATTCTGCGCGTAAGTACTTTGAAGAGTCTAAATATTTTGTACCCGCTAAAGATGTTACCTCATTCATACTGTCTTATCAAAAAGATATTATTTCAAAAATCCCAGCATTTGCTTTATCTATTCTCGCACTATTAACAAGTTTTATTTTCTTTATTAATAATGTGACGATTGTGTATGATGGATTATATGATGCAGATCATTTTATTTACTATATCATGTTGTCTATTCATACAAGTGCATGTTTAATATTACTTGTTAGTGTAAGGGGAATATATAAGCAAAGTAAGAGAGCAATTATTTATTCAATGATTTCACTTGTTTTAATATTTCTTACAACGTTATACACGTATGCTTCTGTCATGTTACTTACATGGCTCATCATTATTTTTATCTTACTTATTTTAGCTTATCGACGTGCAAAAGTATTTAAACGTCCATTTAGATTAAAAAACTTAATATTTACCTTAGTTATCAGTGTGATTGTTTTATATATTAATCATTTCATTATTTCTGAAACCTTATATGCTTTAGATTTATATCACTTGGAAATGGATACATCATTATTAAAATACTATTTCTGGTTAACTGTGATCGTTGTTATATTATTAATTGTTGGTATTGCATGGTTATTTGGTCGTCGCTTTGAACGACCACATCAATTACAAGAATTTTCTCAATGTAAATCAATCATAGAAACATATGGAGGGAATTATTTAAGTCATTTGATATATAGCGGTGATAAAGATGTATTTATGTATGACAATGAGCAAGCTTTTCTTATGTATAGATATAAATCAAATGCGCTAGTCGTATTAGGAGATCCAATTGGAAATACAGCATCATTCCAATCATTGTTGTATGATTTCTATAATTATGCTGAAAAGTTAGGTTATGATGTCATCTTCTATCAAGTATCTGATCGTTTTATGCCGTTGTATCATAATTTTGGAAATCAATTTTTCAAATTAGGTGAAGAGGCTATTATTGATTTAACACAATTTACGACTTCTGGAAAAAAACGACGTGGTTTTAGAGCAACACTGAATAAGTTTAATGATTTAAATATTAAATTTGAAATTATAGAACCACCATTTTCTAAAGCGTTTATAGAAGAGCTTAGTAAAGTAAGTGATAAGTGGCTCGATGGACGTACTGAAATGCATTTTTCTGTTGGTCAATTTACTGAACAGTACTTAGACAAAGCACCAATTGGAATTATGAAAAATGAAGAAGGTAAGATTATTGCATTTTGTACATTAATGCCGACGTACTATAACGAAGCAATTTCAGTAGATTTAATTCGTTGGTTACCTGAATTAGATTTACCTCTAATGGATGGATTATATCTACATATGTTATTATGGGGTAAAGAAAAAGGGTATAAAGCTTTTAATATGGGTATGGCTACCTTATCAAATGTAGGTCAACTCGATTATTCTTACTTACGAGAACGTATTGCGGGACGTGTATTTGAACATTTTAATGGTTTATATCGTTTCCAAGGGTTACGAAGATATAAGGAAAAATATAGTCCTCAGTGGGAACCACGATTTTTAGTATATAGAAAAGATAGTTCTCTTTGGTATAGTATGTTAAAAGTAATGCGGGTGATTAGACATAAATAAAAAAGATATCCGAAAACAATTTCGGATATCTTTTTTATTATGAGTTAGAACGAGAATTATAATTTGCGCGATCTTGTTGTTCTTGTGCATAACGTTCAGGATTCTTTTTATAGAAGTCTTGATGATATTCTTCAGCTTTATAAAAATTTGAAGCGGGCAAAACCTTAGTATCAATGGCTTTATCAGAATGCATCGTTTGTTCCAAATCTTTGATATAGTTAATCGCAACTTTTCTTTGGTCGTCATTTGTATAAAAAATAGCTGTTTGATATTGTGACCCTCTATCCTGAAATTGACCGCCAGCATCTAATGGATCAATGACTGAAAAAAATATTTCTAATAATTTATGATAAGAAAATAAAGCAACATCATACTCTATTTTAACAGTTTCATAGTGTCCAGTCGTTCCGCTCTTTACTTGTTCATAGGTTGGATTTTTAACTGATCCTCCCATAAAACCTGATGTTACTGATTCAATACCTTCAAATTGATCAAATGGTTTTGTCATACACCAGAAACAGCCTCCTGCAAAGTATGCTGTATTAATATTCATTTACGCCATCCTTTCATAACACCTTTGTAATATTTATTGAAAACACTTGATTTTTTAAGACATTTTATATAACTTATTTATATATTATAGTATATCCGAATATTATTTTGAAGATTTTAAAGAGTGTAAGGTAGGTAAATATGACAGAAGAGAAGGATAATACAATATTAAGACGGCAAACGGGGACAACGATACCTTCTAAACGACGCAAGAAGAAAAAATTTCGAAAATTACCTTTTGTAATACTGATTATTGTAGTTTTACTTATTGTAATGATTACGTATGTCGTTCATGGATATCAAAGTGGTATGAAATATGCACAAGAACATGCAAAAGATATTAAAATTCATAAATTTAATGGAGCCGTTAAAAATGACGGGAAAATTACAGTATTAATGCTCGGTGCTGACCAAGCTAATGGTGGGAAATCAAGAACTGACTCTATTATGGTTGTACAGTATGACTATATTAAGAAAAAAATGAAAATGATGTCAATTATGCGTGATATTTATGCGGAAATTCCTGGTTATGACAAATATAAAATTAACGCTGCATACTCACTTGGTGGACCAGAGTTGTTGAGACAAACACTAAATAAAAATTTAGGTATTAACCCTGAATACTATGCAGTCATAGATTTCACTGGCTTTGAAAAAATGATTGATGAGTTAGAACCTAATGGTGTGCCAATTGATGTTGAAAAAGATATGTCAGAAAATATTGGAGTTTCATTAAAAAAAGGACACCATCGATTAAACGGTAAAGAATTATTAGGTTATGCTAGATTTAGACATGATCCAGAGGGAGACTTTGGACGTGTGAGACGACAACAACAAGTTATGCAAACACTTAAGAAAGAATTGATTACCCCAAGTACAATCGTGAAATTACCTAAAGTAGCCGGTATATTAAGAGGATATATTAACACAGATATGCCAAACTCAGCTATTTTCCAAACAGGACTAAGTTTTGGAATACGAGGCGATAAAAATGTGGAAGCACTAACTGTACCGTTAAAAAATTCTTATCAAAATATCAATACTAATAACGATGGTAGTGCATTAGATATTGATAAAGAGAAAAATAAAAAAACAATAGAGTCATTTTTAGACGATAAGAAATAAGCAGGCCAAAGTGGCCTGCTTATTTCTTATCTTTTTAACTACAATAATATTATTATGTAAACTTAAATCGTTATAATACTATTGCTCTGATTTTCTTATGCCAGCTACACCGTAGTGGTTTTTCTTCATTTCATCAATAACTACATGGATTGCTTCTCTATTTGCTCCTGTTGTTTTCTCCACTGCATTTGTAACCTCAGTGACTAAGTTTTTTAATTGCTCATCTGAGCGTCCTTCTAATAATTTTACATTTACAATTGGCATGATATTTTCCTCCTTACATAATCATGTGCTTAGTATATCATTTTTAAAAAATGAACTTCAAGATTTTTTAATAGAACACTTGTTCTTTTTAATGTTGAGATAGAACACTTGTTCTTATATAATTGAATTATCTAAGGAGGGGCTTGATATGTATGATTATAATTTACTTGAAGATAGAGACATATTATGTGTAGATCATAAAAGTTTTTATGCTAGTGTGTCTTGTATTGAAAAAGGATTAGATCCTTTAACGACAAAATTAGCAGTGGTAGCTGACACTAAGCGACAAGGATCTGTTGTGTTGGCAGCAACACCTAAATTAAAAGAACTTGGCATTAAAACTGGATCTAGATTATTTGAAATTCCACAGCGTAATGATATATATATTATTAATCCAAGTATGAGAAGATATCTAGAAATATCTTTAGAAATTTCTAAAATTGCTCTTAAATATGTTCCAAAGGAAGATTTACATCAGTATAGTATTGATGAATTTTTTATGGATGTAACAAATAGCTATCATCTTTTTAATACTACAGTATATTCTTTTGCTAAGTGTTTCCAAAAGGAAGTATTAGATAAGACAGGAATATACTGTACGATAGGTATTGGCTCTAACTTGTTACTTAGTAAAGTAGCTATGGATATCGAAGCTAAACACATAAAAGAAGGTATTACTGAGTGGCGGTATCATGACATACCCGATAAATTATGGCGTATTTCACCATTGAAATCATTTTGGGGAATTAATAAAAAAACAGAAATAAAGTTAAATAAAAAAGGAATTATTACAATAGGTGATTTAGCACATTATCCTCATAGATATTTGAAGAAAGACTTTGGTATATTAGGCACTGATATGCATTTACATGCTAACGGTATAGATCAAAGTAAAATAAGAGAAAAAAGTAAAATTAATAATCCAGCTATATGTAAAAGCCAAATTTTGATGAGAGACTATCAATTTAAAGAAACAAAAATTGTTATGCAAGAGTTGATTGAAGATGTTACTTGTAGATTAAGAGAAAGAAAGCAATTAGCACGTACTATACATTTTTCATTTGGATATACTGAAGGTGGAGGAATACATAAACAACACACTTTAACTGATGCTACAAATCTAGAACAAGATATATTTAAAGTCGTTAATGATTATGCGAATCAGTTGTGTGATAAACACGCTTTGTATCGTACGTTAAGTGTTTCACTAACACAGTTCATTCATGAAGAAAATCGACAATTAAATTTATTTGTAAATGAATATAAAAGACAAAGAGATGAAAATTTAGCTAAAACGATTGATACGTTACAAAGAAAATATGGCAAAGGCATTGTTTCAAAAGCAATTTCTTATACTGCATCTGGAACAAAACATAATAGATTAGGATTGATGGCAGGTCATAAGATGTAAAACAACGGAAGTAGGTCAAAACTCATTTTGAATTTTGGCCCACTTCCATTTTTATGGAATATACGTATCAAATTCGTTTAAAGCAATAATACCTAATTCACGATCTTTTGGAGTTTTAAAGGTAACTTGTAAAGCACCTAAAATATCCTCACGAACTTCTAAAATTTTTAAGTTTCTTATAGAAATATTATGTAAACTAAGTGTAGAAGTAACTTCATTAATCATACCCGTTTTATCTGGAATATCAATATATAAATCATACCCAACATTCACTACACCATGTTGCTTAAGAGGTAATTGGTCTCTAAATATTTTTGCTTCGTCAAAGAATTGATATATTTGTTGTTCTTCTTCATTTTTAAGTTTAACTATCATATCCTTAATATTAGTTTGCATATCCTCTAGTAAACTAATGATATTTTGTTTATTACTAAGTAAGATATCTTTCCACATTTCAGCATTACTACTTGCAATTCTTGTAATATCTCTAAATCCACCAGCAGCAAGCTGTTTGACTAAAGCATGATCTTTTGCATGGCTTGAACTCAAGTGTACTAAACTGGAGGCAATAATATGTGGAACATGACTGACAATCCCCGTTACGTCATCATGTTCTTTTGCATTAGTAACAATGAATTTAGCTTGTGTAGGGGAGAGCAAGTCTTGTAATGTTTTAGCTGCTTGTGTATTATGTTCATCATCGTAAACTAAAATATAGTATGCATTTTCAAATAAATGCTTTTTAGAATTAAGCACACCAGATTTATGGCTACCAGCCATTGGATGTCCGCTAACAAGATGAATATTTGATTCTAATAAACGTTTTTCAAAATTTTGAATGATAAGCTTTGTACTGCCTGTGTCCGTTACAATCAAATGTGATTTGGTTTCATAATTAGGTAATGAATTTAGATATATTGCTGTTTGGTGAACTGGGGTAGCAAAGATAATAATATCCGCTTCCTTAACACCAAGTGCATAATCATTAATCTTTTTATCAATTATACCAATAGACATTGCTTTATCTAATTGAGTTACATCAGTATCATAGGCAGAAATTATAAGATCAGGTTGATAAAATTTTAAATTACTAGCTAAGCTTCCACCAATTAATCCTAAACCAACAAATAAAATATTTTTCATATGAGCCCTCCTTATTTCTAAATATTCAGAATATCTATATTTTAAATGAGTCATTCATTTTAAACAATACGATTCATTAGAGTTCGCTATTTATCTAAGTTAAAATATATTTAAATTGTTAAAGGGGGAAGTTGAATGGAATCAAAAATATTAGAATTAATTCAAAACTTAACTAATATTAATAGTCCTTCGGGAAATGCTTATAAAGCAATAAGCTATGTAAAACAAAAAGTAGAACATTTAGGATATTCAACTCAATTAACAAATAAAGGTGCTTTAATTATCACAGTTGAGGGTGAAGATAATGAGCGTCAACGTTGTATTACTGCTCATGTAGATACTTTAGGTGCAATGGTAAAAGAAATTAAAGAAGACGGTCGTTTAACAATCGATTTAATTGGTGGGTTTAAATATAATGCGATTGAAGGAGAATATTGTCAGATTGAAACAGACTCTGGCGAAACGTACACTGGGACAATATGTTTACATGAAACAAGTGTTCATGTATATCACGAAAATGAAAAAATTCCAAGAGATATTGAACACATGGAAGTCCGTATAGACGAAAAAACGTCTTCTAAGCAAGAGACAGAAGATTTAGGAATAGAAGTAGGTAATTTTATTAGCTTTGATCCAAGAACAGAAATAACATCATCTGGATTTATTAAATCCCGACACTTAGACGACAAAGCAAGTGTAGCAATGATATTAGATTTATTAGAAAGAATAAAAAATGAACAAATTAAATTACCCCATACTATTCAATTTTATATTTCTAATAATGAGGAAATAGGATATGGAGCGAATGCATCTATTTCTAATAAAATTGTAGAATTTATTGCTCTTGATATGGGGGCACTTGGAGAAGGACAATCTTCTGACGAATATACAGTATCTATTTGTGCTAAAGACGCGTCTGGACCCTATCATAAAGAATTAAAAACACATCTAATAAACTTATGTAAGTTTAATCATATTCCGTATAAAATAGATATTTATCCTTATTATACATCGGATGCATCTGCAGCATTAAAAGCAGGATCAGATATTAAACATGGGTTATTTGGAGCTGGTATTGAGTCCTCTCATGCACTTGAACGCACACATATTGATTCTATACATGCCACTCAAAACTTATTATATGCCTATTGCTTGTCATCAATAAATTGAAATAAATATTGACAAGGAAGATTTATTTATGTATTATACTGAATTATAATAATATTTTAATAATTCTGAGAATTGAGTAGAAGATATGTAATGTAGCAAATAGAAAGCTAATGGATGATGTAAATTAGCACAGCATATGTTTGAATTGGACTTAGAAGGTTAAATTTAATAACAGTAAAGAGAACATGTAATGTTAATTAAGGTGGCACCACGGTAACGCGTCCTTATCTATGGAACGTAATCGTGGTGTCTTTTTGGTATAAATATAGTAATTATTAGCTAGATAATCATAGAAAGTTAGTGGTTGATGAAAACTAACATCACTAATAATGAAATTGGGTTTATACTTATAAAAAGTTGAATAGAAAATAAGTGAACTTTAAATATTTTGATAATTCGAAATATTTAGTTAATTAAAGTGGTACCGCGCGTCAGCGTCCTTTTATATAAGGATGCTGATATTTTTTTTGAGAAAGGACTAAAACGTAATGAAAATATATTATGAAATACTTAGAGCAAATATTACACCCGAAGTATTAGGAAAGTTAAAGAAAAATAAGATTATTTTAGAAAGTACCAGTCAAAAACAAGTTAAAGGTAGATATTCTATTGTAGCATTCGAAAGCTATGGTTCTGTTGTATTGAATAACGACTTACTAACGATAAAAACAAAAAAACAAAATATTGAAATTACTGAAAAACCTTATGAATATTTAAAAGATTATATCAATCAATTTAATATTCAGATTACAGATGAAAAATTAAAACATTTACCATTTGTATCTAGCTTTATTGGTACGTGTAGTTTTGACTTAATAAGACATGAATTTCCAATTTTAAAACAGCAATCTATACAAGAAATTAAGGATAGCAATGATATTGAATTTTACATGATAGAAGATGTATATGTATTTGATCATTATAAAGATGAATTATATGTTATTGCTACAAATCAATTCTCAGAAGTAGAACAGAAAGATTTAGAAGAAAGAGTAAAAAATAGAGTACAGGAACTATCTCAAATTAAAGCTTATACAGATGATTATATTCATCCTCCTACGCCTTCAAATATCATGCCAAATGTATCAGATGATGAATTTATAAATACTATAAAACAATTAAAAGAACTTATAAAAGAAGGCGATATGTTTCAAGTTGTACCATCTAGAATATATAGCTACAATCATTATTTTAAAAATAATACATTACAATTAAGTTATCAATTATACCAAAACTTAAAAAGACGTAATCCAAGTCCATATATGTACTATATTAATATGACTACACAAATTATTATAGGCAGTTCTCCAGAGAGTTTTGTAGCTATACAAGATGGAACGGTCATTACGAATCCAATCGCTGGAACAATTAAAAGAGGTAAAACCATAAAAGAAGATGAGCAAAATGCAGAGCAATTATTGAGTGATGAAAAGGAATTAAGCGAACATCGAATGCTTGTTGATCTAGGCAGAAATGATATACATAGAGTCAGTAGAACCGGTAGTTCAAAAATTACAAAATTAATGGAAATCGAAAAATATGAGCATGTCATGCATATTGTAAGCGAAGTAAGAGGTGAGATTAAGCGAGAATTGTCTCCTATGACAGTAATTGCTAATTTATTACCTACAGGAACTGTTTCAGGAGCTCCAAAGCTTAGAGCAATTAGGCGTATATATGAGACATATCCATATAAACGTGGCCTATATAGTGGTGGTGTAGGCTACATTAATTGCAATCAGAATTTAGATTTTGCCTTAGCAATAAGAACAATGTTAATCGATGACACTACCGTGAAAGTCGAAGCAGGATGTGGGGTGGTTTATGATTCAGTACCAGAAAAAGAATTAGAAGAAACATTATTAAAAGCAAAAAGTTTATTGGAGGTAACACCATGATTTTAATCATTGATAATTATGACTCATTTACATATAACTTAGTTGATATAGTAAGTCAATTAGACGACGTCATTGTTAAATATCCAGATGATAAAGATGTACTTAATTACGTTAACCAAAGTGATGGTATCATCATATCTCCAGGACCTGGTCATCCTTTAGATAGTAACCATCTATTGAATATTATTGAAAGGTATAAATCTTTACCGATATTAGGCGTATGTTTAGGTGCACAAGCATTAACATGCTATTACGGTGGCCATGTTATTCAAGGTGAAAAAGTCATGCATGGTAAAGTCGATATATTAACAGTTATTCAACAAACTAAATTATATAATAACTTAGCAAATCAATTTAATATAATACGTTACCATTCATTAATAAGTGATGAGATCTCTTTTCCATCACAATTAATAATTACTGGAAGAACAAAAGATTGCATTCAATCTTATGAAACAAAAAATGGGTTACATTTTGGTATTCAATATCATCCCGAGTCGTTTGCAACAGACCAAGGACAACAAATAATTAAAAATTTTATCGACATCGTAAAGGAAAGAGGTAAAAATGATGACCTTAACATTACTCAACCAAATTCAAAAGCATGTAACACTCTCACAACATGAAACGACTGAATTTATTCAATATCTCATCAATCCAGAATATCATACTCAAGATAAAGTAAAGTTATTACAAGCTTTCACAAATAAGTCGATACAACAAAAAGAATTAACTTATATAGTGAAAAGTCTTATTCATACGATGTATTCAACTCAACCTGAATATAAAGGAAGTATATGCGTTTGTGGAACAGGAGGAGATAAATCAAATAGTTTCAATATTTCAACGACAGTATCATTTGTAGTAGCAAGTGCAGATGTTCCAGTCATTAAACATGGAAATAAAAGCATTACATCTAATTCTGGAAGTACCGATTTATTACAACAATTACACATTCCTACTACGAAAGTAGCAAATGTAGCCAAACAAGTATCTAAAACGCATTTAGCATTTATCAGTGCTATGGAATCTTATCCAATTATGAAATATATTCAACCTATTAGAAAACTCATTCATGAACCAACTATTTTCAATATTGTCGGACCATTAATCAATCCTTTCAAATTAGATTATCAAGTAATGGGGGTATACGATGCTTCCCAATTATCTATGATTATTAAAACTATGAAAGATTTAGGACGACGAAGAGGTATCGTACTTCATGGCGCGAATAGAATGGATGAAGCAACGTTATCTGGGGATAACGAAATATATGAATTACATGAAGATGGAACTATTTCACATTATGTTTTAAACGCACGAGATTACGGCATAGCTAATGCGAATAATATAGAACTTCAAGGTGGTACACCTGAAGAAAATAAAAATATTACCATTGATATATTAAATGGAAAAGATCATTCCCCTAAAAGAAATGTCGTAGTGCTGAATGCAGCATTAGCCTTATATATATCAAATAGAGTGGATAGTATTAAAAAGGGCGTTGATTTAGCAAAAGATTTAATTGATAGTGGCAAAGCCTTAAAACAATATCAGTTGATGAAAAGCGATGGGTATTATACCGATAAAATAAAACATATTAAAAAAGTTGATGTATCTTATAAGTCAGCTCTAGAAACCACTTTGAAAAGGGAATCAACATTGAGTATTATTGCAGAAATAAAATCTAAAAGTCCTTCTGTAAAAGCATTCAAGGACATTAACTTAGAGCATCAAATTGCTAAATATGAAAATCATGGAGCAAGTGCTATTTCAATCTTAACCGATGAAAAATATTTTGGAGGAAGTTTTGAACGTCTACAAACGTTAACACAACTCACACATTTACCAGTATTATGTAAGGATTTTATCATTGATCCGCTTCAAATTGATCTTGCTAAGAGAGCTGGAGCTTCTATTATTTTATTAATAGTAAATATTTTAACCATTGATACGCTTCAGTCTTTATATCATTATGCAATATCTCAAAACTTAGAAGTCTTAGTTGAAGTCCATAACAAAGAAGAGTTAGAACGCGCATATCAAATTAAACCTAAAATTATTGGTATAAATAATAGAGATTTAAAAACATTTATTACTAAAGTAGAACATACTAATGACATTTTGGAAATGAAAAAGGAAGGTTATTACTATATTTCTGAAAGTGGTATTACAACTTTAAATGATGTAAAAAAAATTGTAAGTAGTGGAATAGACGGATTACTTGTGGGAGGAGCTTTAATGAACAGTAATAATATATCATCGTTATTACCTTCATTAAAACTAAATAAAGAGAAATGAATATACTAAAATTTTGTGGTTTTAAAACAAAAAGTGATATTTTAAAAGCCAATTCTTTAGACATAGATATGATAGGTTTTATTCATTATCCAAAAAGTAAACGTCATTTAAATATAGAACAAATTAATTATTTAAATCAATTTGTAGCAAAGCACATTCATCGAGTTATAGTTGTTGTGAATCCTACATATAAAGAATTAAATACATTGTTACAACAAACCAATGTGAATGCCATTCAATTTCATGGTAATGAGGAAATTGAATTAATCCAAAAAGTTAAATTGAATTTTAAGAATATTAAGATAATTAAAGCGTTGCCGGCCACAGAAAATTTGAATAGAGATATTAATCAATATAAGCCATGGGTGGATTTATTTATTATTGATACTCCTTCAATTCAATTTGGTGGTACGGGTCAAACGTTTAATTGGAAAATATTAGAATCAGTAAGCCAAGACATTCCTTATCTTATTGCAGGAGGAATAAATATAAGTGCTATTCAACAGATTGAAAAGCTAGATTTATCACATAAAGGCTATGATATATCCAGTGGTATAGAGACAAATGAATGCAAGGATAAATTGAAAATGGAAGAAATTATAAATTACGTTAAAAGGAGCTTAGAATATGAAACAGATACAAACTGAAGCAAATGAACTAGGTTTTTTTGGTGAATACGGAGGACAATATGTACCAGAAACATTAATGCCAGCTATCATTGAATTAAAAAGAGCATATAAAAAAGCAAAAAATGATCCTAAATTCCAACAAGAGATAGCATATTATTTAAAGGATTATGTTGGTAGAGAAACTCCATTAACGTATGCGAAATCATATACAGAAACTTTAGGTGGGGCTAAAATTTATTTAAAAAGAGAAGATTTAAATCATACTGGAGCCCATAAAATCAATAATGCCATAGGTCAAGCATTGCTCGCTAAACGAATGGGTAAACATAAACTTGTTGCAGAAACGGGAGCTGGACAACACGGAGTTGCAAGTGCCACAGTGGCTGCATTATTTGATATGGAATTGATTGTTTTTATGGGAAAAGAAGATATCAAAAGACAACAACTTAATGTATTTAAAATGGAATTATTAGGAGCTAAAGTTGAAGCTGTGGATGAAGGTCAAGGAACTTTATCTGATGCAGTTAATAAAGCGCTACAGTATTGGGTAAGTCACGTGGAAGATACACATTATTTATTAGGATCAGCTTTAGGGCCGGATCCATTTCCAACGATGGTTAGAGATTTTCAGAGTATAATTGGTCAAGAAATAAAATCACAACTATTAGAGAAGGAACATCGTTTGCCAGATGCAGTAGTTGCTTGTGTAGGCGGAGGTTCTAATGCAATAGGAACATTTTATCCTTTTATCGAAGATGATGTGAAATTATACGGTGTAGAGGCAGCTGGCAAAGGTAAGGATACTAATCAACATGCACTTGCAATAGGGAAGGGAAAGGCTGGCGTGCTTCATGGATCAAAAATGTATTTAATCCAAGATGAACATGGACAAATTGAATTGGTACATTCTATCTCAGCAGGATTAGATTACCCAGGTATTGGACCTGAACATTCATATTATCATGATATTGGAAGAGTAACCTATGAATGTGCTAGCGATGAAGAAGCAATGGAAGCACTTGTCCGCTTCACCAAAATAGAAGGTATTATCCCCGCTATAGAAAGTGCACATGCATTAAGTTATGTAGAAAAATTAGCATCTAAAATGAAACAGAACGATATATTAGTAGTGACAATATCTGGACGTGGAGATAAAGACATGGAAACGATTCAACAATATATACAACAAAGAAAGGAGGATAAAAATGAGTAAATTATTTATTCCTTATATCATGGGTAATAGACAATTTTTAGAAAATGTAAAATTACTTGATAAAAGTGGAGCAGATGTGATAGAAATTGGTGTTCCGTTTTCAGATCCTGTAGCTGATGGACCCATCATTATGAAAACTGGTCATGAAGCACTTCAAGATCATATAACAATCGACTATATATTTGATGAGTTAGATAAACATCAAAACGAAATTAATTGTAAATATGTCCTAATGACGTACTATAATGTTATTTTAAGTTATGGAGAAAAAGCCTTTTTTAAAAAATGCGATGATATTGGTGTTTATGGAGTAATTATTCCAGACTTACCATTTGAATTAATAGAACAATTAAAACAACAAGTAAATCATAATAGAATAGTAAAAATAATTTCATTAATAGCAATGACGGCAGATACAAATCGTATAAAAAATATAGCAAAACATGCTGAAGGATTTATCTATACTGTAACGATGAATGCTACTACAGGACAAGATGGAACGTTTCATCCAAAGCTTAAAGACCAGATAAAAATGATTAAATCTTTTACAAATCTTCCAGTTGTAGTAGGATTCGGAATAAGAACGACAGACCATATAAAAGATTTGGTAAAAGATGTAGATGGTGTTGTTATTGGAAGTGAAATCGTTCGAAGATTTGAAAATGATGACTTAAGTCAAACAGGAGAATACTTAAGGGAGATTAGACAAATTTTAGATAATTATTAGTATAGTATAAAATAAAAGCTATTTAGAGTATTCATAACATGAAATACTTAAGAATTAGTAGCAATGTAGTATTAATTGATTTAAAATGAAATTAGATATGAATTTAAGAGCTGAAAATCATTCTTTTTCAGCTCTTATTATTTGTAGAAGATAGAAGCCAAGAATTTAAGCGCATTTAGGTTAATTGGAAGTGTATACAGGTTTATATTTTAGTTTTAACCTTATCTATTGTATACTTATTGAGATTAGACCGATGCGTATTCACAATATATACATAAGCTAAAATTTTAAAATTAGTCAACTCAAATTAAATAAAGATTCTAAATTAGGAGTTATAGAGATAATGAAGTTTACAAATTTAACAGCTACAGAATTTGGCGATTTTACTGAAAAAATGCCATATAGCCATTTTACACAAATGACTGAAAATTATGAGTTAAAAGTTGCTGAGAAAACTGAAACTCATTTAGTAGGAATTAAAAATAAAAATAATGAAGTCATTGCTGCTTGTATGCTAACTGCTGTACCCGTTATGAAAATTTTTAAATATTTTTATTCAAATCGTGGTCCAGTCATTGATTATGAAAACAAGGAGCTCGTTCACTTTTTCTTTAACGAATTAAGTAAATATTTAAAACAACAACATTGTTTATATGTACGTATAGACCCTTATTTGCCTTATCAATATCGTAATCATGACGGTGATATTACAGGAAATGCCGGGAATGATTGGTTCTTCGATAAAATGAAACAATTAGGATATCAACACGAAGGGTTTACAACAGGATTTGATCCAATATTACAAATTCGATTCCATTCAGTTTTAAATTTAAAGGATAAAACTGCTAAAGATGTATTAAATGGAATGGATAGTTTACGAAAAAGAAATACTAAAAAAGTCCAAAAAAATGGTGTTAAAGTAAGATTTCTTACTAAAGAAGAATTACCTATTTTCAGATCATTTATGGAGGATACATCAGAGACTAAAGAATTTTCTGATAGAGAGGATAGTTTCTACTATAATCGATTTGATTATTTTAAAGATAGAGTATTAGTACCTCTTGCATATATAAAATTTGATGAATATCTTGAAGAACTTCATGCAGAACGTCAGACATTAAATAAAGACTTAAACAAAGCTCTAAAAGATATTGAAAAACGACCAGATAACAAAAAAGCACAAAATAAAAAAATAAATTTAGAACAACAATTAAACGCAAACCAGCAAAAAATTGATGAAGCAACACAACTTCAATTAGAACACGGTAACGAATTACCAATATCTGCTGGGTTCTTCTTTATTAATCCATTTGAAGTTGTATATTATGCAGGCGGAACGTCAAATAAATATAGACACTTCGCTGGAAGTTATGCAGTTCAATGGACTATGATTAATTATGCAATTGATCATGGCATTGACCGTTATAATTTTTATGGGATTAGTGGTCATTTTACAGATGATGCTGAAGATGCAGGTGTTGTAAAATTTAAAAAGGGATTTAATGCAGATGTAATTGAATATGTTGGTGATTTCGTTAAACCTATAAATAAACCAATGTATTCACTATATACAACACTTAAAAAAATTAAAAAGAGATTGAATTAAGAGGGGAATAGTGCGAATATGAAATTTACAGAGTTAACAGTTAAAGAATATGAAACCTTCGTACAAAATCCATCATTAGAGAGTCATTACTTCCAAGTTACTGAAAATATAAAAACTAGAGAAAATGACGGATTTGAAGTTGTGTTATTAGGCGTAAAAGATGAAAGTAATAAAGTGATTGCTGCAAGTCTTTTCTCAAAAATTCCAACTATGGGAAGTTATGTATACTATTCAAATCGTGGACCAGTGATGGATTATTCCGATTTAGGTCTTGTTGATTTTTACCTACGAGAATTAGAAAAATACCTACACCAACACCAATGTTTATATGTAAAACTTGATCCATATTGGATTTATCAAATTTACGATAAAGATATCAATTCGATTGAAGGTCGCGAAAAAAATGATGCTTTAGTTAATTTATTTAAATCACATGGTTACGAACATCATGGTTTCACTACGAAATATGATCGCTCTAGTCAAGTGAGATGGATGGGTGTAAATTATCTAAAAGGTGAAACACCTGCATCATTGAAAAAGCAGTTTGATAGTCAACGTAAAAGAAATATAAATAAAGCGATAAACTATGGAGTAAAAGTAAGATTTCTTAAAAGAGATGAACTAAACATTTTCTTAGACTTGTATCGTGAAACAGAGGCACGAACTGGTTTTGTATCAAAAACAGATGAATATTTTTATAATTTTATAGATACATACGGCGATAAAGCATTAGTGCCATTAGCATATATTGATTTAGATGATTATATTAAATCATTGCAAACCTCTTTAAATGATAAAGAATCGCGTCGTGATCAAATGATGTCTAAAGAAAATAAAAGTGACAAACAGTTGAAAAAAATTGCTGAATTAGATAAACAAATAGAACATGACCAAAAAGAACTCTTACAGGCAAGTGAATTACGTCAAACTGATGGACAAATTTTAAACTTAGCTTCTGGAGTATACTTTGCAAATGCTTATGAAGCAAACTATTTCTCAGGTGGTTCATCAGAAAAATACAATAATTATATGGGACCATACATGATGCATTGGTTTATGATGAATTATTGTTTTGATCATGGGTATGATCGATATAATTTTTATGGTTTATCTGGTGATTTCACTGAAAATAGTGAAGATTATGGTGTTTATCGCTTTAAAAGAGGATTTAATGTATATATCGAGGAGTTAATTGGGGACTTCTATAAACCAATTAATAAACCTAAATATTGGCTATTTAAAACATTGAATCGTATACGTAAGAAGATTAAAAAATAACAATTAGAATAAAAAGCATATTGGCAATCTTGCCAGTATGCTTTTTTATAATTAGTGATAGAGACTAATTATAAATAGTGTAGGTAAATTCTAAGATGTAAATACAAGTTGTATCCTACAAATTAATAATAGCATATCAATCATTTTTATCAATGATACATCAAAAGAAATTTATTTTTGATATTTTATAATAAATAAATTTTATAGTTTTTATCATTTGAATAATAAATACATAACTATTATATCATCAAATAACGAATCTAATTGAAATCGTTCCGCTTTGATTGATTTGTGAAATAATTAAGAACGATTATAAGAATCGTAATGCCAATATTTATGATTCAATACTTTAAATGATGATGACCGAACTGTAGAAAATAATAACTTTAAATAAATACTAATAAAATTAGAATGTATGATCATATGTAATTGAGTTAAGGTATATAATAACTTTAAATATCTGTATTTTGTTAAAAAAGCTCAAATTGAAGATAGTCGTACAGAAATACAAATTTTAACAATTTAGTTTACATAATATATATTATAGGAAGTTATGTGCATGACAATTAGGGGACCTATTCTATTTTAATTACACTTTAATGATATATTTTAGTTATCATTCTTTGGTTAACACTGATCTCTATCTAAAATGATTGACTTAGTTATAATTTGTTATGATAAAAATAATCTGCCTTATATATAACGTAGATTATACTAATATGAATTTAGTACTGATATTTATGACACAATATATTGTGATAATGAATATAATATTGAATCAATTATTGAATGCTTATCTAGTTTACATAATGTAAGATATCACATTATTTTTGCAGATAAATAATTTATTACCTATTCTACCTAATTAATTTACAGCCTATCGATGATATTGGAACCATGATTTATAATAACAATTATTTCAAAGAAAGACTTTAATATCACAAAAAGTGATCTATTCTTATAAGTTTGATTATCGTCTATTAAGATGATTTTACTAAATATATCTTTCCAGTATTATGAGCAATATACTTTTTTAAAATCACTTTAATACACGTATTAAAGAAATCACCACCAATATAAAAAGAATGTGTAATATTTTAGGTAAAATAAAGTTATAAAACATAAATATTTAATTGATAATGATTATCATTTTCTATTATAATGTTCTCTAGGAGGTAAGAAAATGCAAAAATCATTTAAATATATTCTATTAATTTTATCAGTTATTTTAATTTTATCAGCATGTGGTAAGCAATCGGATTCAAATTCTTCATCTAGTAAAAATATCATTACAGTAAAAAATACATATGAATTTAAGGATAAGAATAATACACATAGTAGAGGCAAAAATAAAACAGAAACAGTTAAAGTACCAGTTAATCCAAAACGTGTAGCAGTACTAGATTATGGCGCGTTAGATATTATGCAACAAATGAGACTTCAAGACAAAATAGTTTCTATTGCTAAAGGACAAGGTGCTTCATTCTTACCTTCTTCCCTTTCGGAATTTAAAAACAGTAAATATACAAATCTAGGCAATCCAGGAAGACCTAATTATGATGAATTAGCTAAATCAAAACCTAATATTATCTTTGCTTCATTTAGACAAGCACATACAAAAACAATAGATGAAATGAAAAAAGCGGCGCCTAATGCTAAGATTTTATTTGTTAGTCCCGATAATGATCATTATATTTCATCAATTAAAGAACATACGACATTGTTTGGTAAAATTTTCAAAAAAGAAGAAAAAGCAAAAGCGCTTAATCATAAATTAAGTGAAGAAGTGAAAGAGGCTAAAAAAGTAATCAATAATGATACCGTATTACTTTTAAATGTTGATGATAAAGGCATTAGTGCCTTCGGACCAATTGGTAGATTCGGAGGCTTCTTAAATAAAGATTTAGGAATTAACCACGCTGATCCTAAAATGAAAGCAAATTCAGCTGGTAATATAGTTACTAATGAGTATTTAAATAAAATTAATCCTGATAAATTATTTGTAATTAATCGAAATAAAAATGCGGATGACAAAACGTTATCTTCTGCTTTAAATAATAAAGTGATAAAAGATATGAAAGTAATAAAAAATCACCAAGTATATCAATTTGAAGCTAATGCTTGGTGATTTTAGTGAAGGTGGCATTGAAACAAGTATTCATCAATTAAACAAAATTGAAAAAGCCTTTAAAAAATAATCATGTTATACACCATTAATAATATAAATGGGAGTGGGATAATGAATTTATCCTACTCCCTTATACTTATCTTCTATCATGACGACGATACATGTATTCGTCGTCATGATATTTTTTCATCTCTTTTTCCAATTGCTTTTCTTTACGTTCTCGACGCCATCCTCTTGTAAAATACCATAAAAGGAAACTAATCATTAAACTTATAATTGCAAGAAAAGCGGCATAGCCTAATAAAGGCTGGAACGTTATATTATAAAAATTAGGAATAAAGAAAGCTAATACTGCTAAAACAACGAATGTAATTACTGCTGCCGAAAACCATTTTTTAAGTACCATTGTACAAAAGACAGTTAATATCATCATTGCTACGATTGTGATCCAAAGATAATTTGGCATATCAAATATCGTCATAAAAAACGCCTCAACTTTTATATTTTATAATATGTAATATACAATACTTTTATAAATAATTATACCTTCTTAGTCATTAAAATGACTCAGACTAAAGGCTTAAAACTGAGTTTACAAATAATATTATGTATAATATATATGAGACTAACTATTTAGGAGTGAATAAAATGAACACAGGCTTACCACTCAGAAAACATGTTCCAGATAATGAAAAATGGAATTTAGAAGATTTATTTACGAATGATGAAGCATTTTATAATACTTTAAATGATGTATTAGAGAAATCTGCTCAATTTAATCAAAAATATAAAAATAATTTATCGGACACTAAAATTATTCTAGATGCGCTTAAAGAATATGAAGACTTACTTATACAATTTGATCGATTAGGTAATTATGCTGAACTTAGATTGAGTGTCGATACTACAAATGAATTAGCGCAAACGTTAAATGCCAAACTATCAACGTCTTATGGCAAGATATCTAGCTTATTATCATTTGTTGAATCTGAAATAATGATACTCTCTGATGATAAATTAAAAGAGCTAAAAGAGCAGTTTAATAGTCCTCATTATCTAGAAAAATTAATAAAACGTAAACCTTATCAATTATCTTCAGAAGTTGAAGAAGTACTTGCTAGTTTGTCACCTACTTTTCAAAGTGCTTATGAACTCTATGGAACAACTAAAATGCTTGATATTGCGTTTGAATCGTTTGAACATAATCATGAAACATATCCTTTAGATTATGCAACTTTTGAAAACGAATATGAGGACAGTTCAGATCCAGAGTTTAGACGTAAAAGTTTCGAAGCTTTTAGTAATGCATTACGTAAATATCAACATACAACAGCTGCAACATATAATCAACATGTACAACAAGAAAAAATTGAGGCTAATTTAAGAGGCTATGATTCTGTTATAGATTATTTACTACAAGAACAAGAAGTTACACGTGAAATGTATGATAGACAAATTGATGTCATCATGAGTGACTTAGCACCTGTGATGCAAAAATATGCCAAAATACTGCAAAGAATTCATAACTTAGATAAAATGCGATTTGAAGATTTAAAAATATCAGTTGATCCTAGTTATGAACCAGATATTTCAATAGAAGACTCAAAACAATATATTCACGGTGCTTTAAGTGTTTTAGGCGATGACTATATTAAAATGGTTGACAATGCTTATAATCATCAATGGATTGATTTTGCTCAAAATAAAGGTAAAGATACTGGTGCGTATTGTGCTAGCCCTTATTTTACGCATTCCTATGTATTTATTTCATGGACAGGTAAAATGGCAGAAACCTTCGTATTGGCACATGAATTGGGTCACGCTGGTCATTTTACATTATCACAAAGACATCAACATTTATTAGATTCAGAAGCATCTATGTATTTTGTAGAAGCACCTTCTACAATGAATGAAATGCTAATGGCAAACTATTTATTTAGTAATAGTAATGATGCACGTTTTAAACGATGGGTGATTGGCTCAATCATATCTCGCACATATTATCATAATATGGTCACGCATTTACTGGAAGCAGCATACCAAAGAGAAGTATACAAAAAAGTTGATAACGGTGAATCTTTAACAGCACCCGTTCTTAATAAGTTAATGAGAAACGTTTATGAACAATTCTTTGGTGACGCGGTTGAACTTACTGATGGAATGGAATTAACTTGGATGAGACAACCACATTATTATATGGGATTATATTCATATACGTATTCAGCTGGATTAACTATTGGCACTGTGGTCTCTCAAAAAATCAAAAAAGAAGGACAAAAAGCAGTCGATGCATGGTTAGAAACGTTAAAAGCTGGAGGGAGTAAAAATCCAGTTGAACTTGCAAAAATAGCAGGTGTTGATATAACAACAAATGCCCCACTTAAATCTACTATTGCGTATATTTCAGAATTAGTAGATGACGTAGAAACACTTACAAATGAAATTGAACATAATTAATATATTATAAAGTATAAAGGAGTGAGACACCATTCATTTTGAATAGTGTCTCACTCCTGTACTTTGATTTTTTTAGTTTAATAAAACTATCAACCATAAAGTAGTTTAACGATCATATTTATCAAAATGTTCACCAGTAAAGTAATAATAAATACTTTCTGCTATATTTCTTACATGATCCCCTACTCTTTCTAAGTTACGTGCAGCTAGATGAGCTTGACCAGCTACAAATGGATCATTATCAATTAGATAAGTTGTGTTAACAATATTCACGTATAAATCGTCAATATCTTTATCACGTTCGATAATTTCTTTAATCAATGTTAAATCTTCACTTTTAACAGCAGTATTTAAGTCTTCTAACATTAATAATGCAAGTTTACCCATTGTTTTTAAACGTGTTAAGACATAATGATCTGTAATTTTTACTCTTAGTCGAATATGGGCGATATTTGCAGCATTATCCCCCATTCTTTCAAAATCAGTAGAAATTTTTAAAGCTGCCATCATCATTCTTAAATCAGTAGCAATTGGTTGTTGTTTCGTAATTAACATGATTACTTGTTCGTTAATGTCATAATCAAATTTGTTAATTTCTTTATCTTTTTCAATGACATGTCTAGCAAAGTTTCTATCATCTTCACTTAATGATTCAATAGCATTGTTAACATTTGAATAAACACGAAGGCCAAGACGACGAAGTTCTTTAATTAAATCCTCCAATTGGCCTTCATATTTTTGTCTAATAATTTTCATTAAGCATTAACCAAAACGACCAGAAATATAATCTTCTGTTTGTTTGTCTGAAGGATTAGAGAAGATTTTATCAGTATCGTCATATTCATTTACATAACCATTAAGGAAGAATGCTGTTTTATCAGAAACACGTGCAGCTTGTTGCATGTTGTGTGTAACCATAATGATAGAATAATTTTCTTTTAATTCTTGAACAAGTTCTTCAACTCTTAAAGTAGAGATAGGATCTAAAGCAGACGTAGGTTCATCCATTAAAATAACATCTGGTTCAATTGCTAAACATCTAGCAATACAAACACGTTGTTGTTGTCCCCCTGATAATCCATACGCATTTGTATGTAATCTGTCTTTTAATTCATCCCAAATTGCAGCACCACGTAATGACTTTTCAACAATTTCGTCAAGTAATTTTTTATCTTTAATACCATGAATTTTTGGACCATAAGTAATGTTATCATAAATTGATTTAGGAAATGGATTGGGTTGTTGGAATACCATTCCTACATTCGTTCTTAATTTTTCTTTTGAATAGTTGTTATCAAAAATATTTTGTCCTCTGTATAAAATTTTACCAGCAGTTTTAACTGATGGTACCAATTCAACCATACGATTTAATGTTTTAATATACGTTGATTTACCACAACCAGAGGGACCAATAATAGCAGTGACGTTATTTTCTAAGATATCTAAATTGATGTTTTGTAAAGCATGATTTTCACCATACCATAAATCTAAATTTTGAGTTGAATAAACTACTTTTCTTTCACTGTCAGGTTTAATATCTTTTTTATTTTCGCTATTAGTTGTTACAATTGTTGTCTTTTGCGACTGATTGTCGTTATGTTGTTGTGTGTCGTTTGTTGGATGAGTGTGATTTGAGTGTTGATCAACAACATCATTTGTATGTTGTTCAACGTTCTTTTTCTTTTCATCTACATTGATTTTTACCATATATAAAACTCCTTTTATTTTAAGAGAGAAAGCAGAAACCTTTCTCTCTATCCCAAATAACTTTTATAATAAAATGCTTAATATTTTCTAGAAAATTTATTACGTAAGAAAATTGCTAAACCGTTCATTAATAATAAGATAACAAGTAATACGATAATACCTGCTGAAGCCACGTTTTGGAATTCAGCTTGTGGCATTTTAGCCCAAGTATAAATTTGAGTTGGTAAAGCAGTAAACATTGAGAATAAACCAGATGGTACTGCTAAGAAAATAGTTGGAATACCGATTAAGATTAATGGTGCTGTTTCACCTAATGCACGTGAAAGTGATAAAATAAATCCCGTTAAAATACCAGGTAAAGCAGCGGGTAAAACCACTTTTCTAATTGTTTGCCATTTATTTCCACCTAGACCATAAGATGCTTCTCTTACAGAATTAGGTACGGCACGAATCGCTTCCTGGCTTGAAACGATAATAATCGGTAAGATAAGTAATGACATTGTTAAAGCAGCAGCGATAACAGTATTTCCTAAAGATAATGATTCAATACCAGCGCCACGTACAAATAATGTTAAACCTAATAAACCAAATACAATTGAAGGCACACCAGCTAAGTTAGAAATACAAATTTTAACGAAACTTGTAAACATATTATCGCGTGCGTATTCTTCAAGATAAATAGCTGTACCAACGCCTAAGATAATAGAAATTGGGATAATAGTAATCATTAACCATAATGTACCAGCTAATGCGCCTTTAATCCCAGCTTGTGATGGTGTTGAAGATGAGAAACTTGTAAAGAATTCAGGTGTTAAATGTCCTACACCTTTTACAAGTGTTTGAATCAGTAGTGCTGCAAGAACGATTAAAGCAAATACGATACATGCAAAGAATAGCCATTTATTAAGACTATTTTTTTTATCGCGACTAGATAGGTTTTTTTCGACTTTATTTTTGTCAACTAAACCTTTAGCTCTTGGATCAGTCGTTGCTGTCATATTAATACTCCTCTCTATAACGCTTAGAAATCCAGTATGAAATTAAGTTCATAATTAATGTGAAGATGAACAATGTGAAACCAACTGCATAAATACTATAGTAAATATCTGAACCAAATGTCGCATCACCTGTAGCGATTTCAACAATATAACCTGTCATTGTTTGAATAGAGCTTGTTAATGTTAAAGATGATGTCGGTGAACTACCTGCAGCTAATGATACGATCATTGTTTCGCCAATAGCACGAGAAATACCAAGTACAATTGAAGCAACTACACCGGAAGCGGCAGCTGGTAATACGACTTTAGTTGCAACTTCAAATTTAGTTGAACCTAAACCAAAAGCACCTTCACGCATTTTATTAGGTACAGAAGCCATTGCATCTTCACTCATACTTGTAATAATTGGAACAATCATTATTCCAACCACGATGCCAGGACTGATAGAGTTAAAACTATCGAGTTGAGGTATAAATGTTCTTAACAAAGGTGTTACAAAAGTTAAAGCAAAGAAACCGAATACGATAGTTGGAATACCAGCTAAGATTTCAAGAATAGGCTTAATAATACGTCTTGCTTTATCGCTTGCATATTCACTCAAGTAAATTGCAGCGCCTAATCCGATAGGAACAGCCACTAAAGTACCAATGAAAGTGATTTTTAAAGTACCAAGAATTAATGCCCAAATACCATATTTAGGATCTGAACTTGTAGGGTTCCAATCTTTAGTAAAAAGAAAATCAGTAATTGAAACACGTGTAAAGAATGTGATTGTTTCAGTAATTAACGTAAATAATATACCGATAGTTGTTAAAATAGAGATGGCAGCAATAATCCCTAAAATAATTGGCACGATTTTATCAGAAAAACCGCCTTTTTTAGCGTTATTTTTAGCTATCATCTCTCTAACATTAGTGTTAGAAGCCATATATAACCCTCTCTTTTTATTTCTCCCAATAGATTTTAAAAAAAGAGCAGGAAATTATCAGGTAACGAATGAGTTCAAATTAATTTAAAGCACTTTAACAATCACCCATGTATATGTCCTGAACAACTCATGTAATTGTTACATGAGTTGTTAATTCCCAGCCCTTTATATTAATAATGATTATTATTTGTCAGAATCTTTTTTGTATTTATCTAATTCTTTAATTCCATCTTTATAAACTTTGCTTGGGGAAGCAACGTATCCAGCATCTTCAGCTGATTTACCTTTGTCATCTAAAGTGAATTTCAAGAATTCTCTCATAACATCATTATCTTCTAATGATTTTTCTTTAACATATAAGAATAATGGTCTACTTAAAGGATAAGAACCATCTTGGATAGTCTTTTTAGTAGGTTCTACAGATTTACCATCGTCACCTTTAATTTTAACTTCTTTTAATTTATCTTTATTTTGTTTATAGAAGTTATAACCGAAGTAACCAATACTTTCTTTGTTTTTCTCAACTGATTGAACGATAACGTTAGTATCTCCATTTTTTTGAGCTTTGATATCTTGTTTATCCATAACTTCTTCTTCCCAGAAGTCATAAGTACCATGACTTGAGTTTGGAGAGAAAGCTTTGATTTCTTTGTTAGGCCAGCTAGAATCTACATCTTTCCAAGTTTTAGCTTCGCCACTGTAGATTTTTTTCAGTTGATCTTTAGATAATTCTTTTACAAAGTCATTATCTTTATTAACAGCAACAGTTACACCATCTTGTGCAATTTTAAATTCTTTATATTTAATGTTTTTGTCTTCTAATTTTTGTTTTTCTTCATCTTTGATAGGTCTAGAAGCTTGTGAGAAGTCTGTTTCACCAGCGATGAATTTTTCAAAACCAGCACCAGTACCTGCTTGACCAGATGAAATAGTTGCGCTTGGATGATCTTTAGCCCATTTTTCATTTAATTTTTCAACGATTGGAGCAACAGTAGATGAACCTTCACCTTTTGCAGAACCTTCAAGATCTTTTCCATCTCCTGAACCACTGCCACCACTATTTCCACCGCCACATGCGCCTAAAAGAACAGTAGCACCTAAAACAGTTGTACCAACTAATTGCCATTTCTTCATTAAAACATCCTCCTAATTATAGATAACCCAAAATGTTATATGTATTTCTTACAATGCTTATATTACATACCTTTTGTTAATATAAAATAGAGTAATTGTAAATATTTTGTTAATTTATAAAAAAACTTATGTTTTATATAAATAAAATCCATAAAAAAACCACTGAAAGTGTTACCTTTCAATGGTTTTGAACTATCTATATAATATAGTAGAAACTCGTTTTTCATGAACTCATTATTCTTGAATAAGACTTTTACCTTTTTTAGTTAATGTGATTTTTCCGGTTTCAATATTTATAATTTTTCTTTTATATAAATGACCAATTGCACGTTTAAATGAACCTTTACTCATGTTGAATACTTCTTTAATTGCTTCCGGACTGGATTTATCCCAAAATGGAAGTTCACCATCATACTCTACTAACAAATCAAAGATAACTTGACCATCCTCATCTAAACGTTCATGTGCGAGTGGTAAGAATGAACCATTCAATTCACCTTTTTCATTATGCCCGATAATACGTACTTCTACAGCTTCGCCTAGTCTTGGCTCATGTTTACGTTCAGACTCATGTACAAACACTTTGTAACCATCCTCAGTTAATAAAAAAGTACCGATACGTAATAAACGATAAGGTCTTGCTTTTAATACTTGATTTTGCATATCATCATTAAATACAGGTGTAAACATTTTTTCCACAATTGTTTCACTAGCTAAACGTGCGAACATTTGATAATCTTTATCGATTCTTAATGTGACTAATACATAATCTCCTAATTGAGGCCATAATGATTTAACTTTAGGTAAATCTTCCCATGGAATAAGCACCTCTCTTGGTAAACCAACATCTACTCTTGCACCATCTCTATCTGTTTTTAACACTTTTGCAAAATCATATTTATCTTTTGTGATGTCAGGCATATTTTGAGTAGCAAATAATTCACCTGAACGGTTTGGATAAATGAAGAAACTATATTCTTCGCCAATTTCGAATTCATCTTCCTCATTGATTTCTGACTGATTTAACTTCACTTTTTCACCATTTGGTCCTTTTAATAAATAAGTAGAGCCTTCCAATCCAAGCACTTCTAGAAATTCAATTGAACCAACGATATCTTTGTCTAATGCCATAGTTGTCTCCTTTAAGCAGTGTATTTCTAAGTATTATAACATGAGTTTTGTAAAGTATCATTGACATAAATGATATAAGGTCGAATATAGGAACATTATATGATATAATTTTTTGCGTTAGATAAACGATGAATAAAGGAGTAAATGAATGTTACAAGTTACGGATGTAAGTTTACGTTTTGGTGATCGTAAACTATTTGAAGATGTAAATATTAAATTTACTGAAGGTAATTGTTATGGACTTATCGGTGCGAATGGCGCAGGTAAATCTACTTTCTTAAAAATCTTATCTGGAGAAATTGATTCACAAACAGGTCATGTTTCTCTTGGAAAAGATGAACGTTTAGCAGTATTAAAACAAGATCACTTTGCTTATGAAGATGAACGTGTATTAGATGTAGTTATAAAAGGTCATGAACGTCTATTTGAAGTGATGAAAGAAAAAGACGAAATTTATATGAAACCTGACTTCAGTGATGAAGATGGCATTCGTGCAGCTGAATTAGAAGGTGAGTTTGCTGAAATGAATGGATGGAATGCCGAGGCAGATGCAGCTTCCCTACTATCAGGACTTGGTATTACCCCAGATTTACATGACAAGCAAATGTCAGAGTTAGAAAATAATCAAAAAGTAAAAGTATTATTGGCACAAAGTTTATTTGGTGATCCAGATGTTTTATTACTCGATGAGCCTACCAATGGTCTTGATATCCCTGCCATTAGTTGGTTAGAAGATTTCTTAATTAATTTTGAAAATACTGTCATTGTAGTATCTCATGATCGTCATTTCTTAAATAATGTATGTACACATATTGCAGATTTAGATTTTGGTAAAATCAAAGTCTATGTTGGTAACTACGATTTTTGGTATCAATCAAGCCAACTTGCTCAAAAAATGGCTCAAGAACAAAACAAGAAAAAAGAAGAAAAAATTAAAGAATTACAAGACTTCATTGCTCGTTTCTCTGCAAATGCGTCAAAATCAAAACAAGCAACAAGTCGTAAAAAGCAATTAGAAAAAATTGAGCTTGATGATATTCAACCATCTTCAAGACGTTATCCTTACGTGAAATTCACCCCAGAAAGAGAAATTGGTAATGATTTATTAGTAGTTGATGGTCTCTCAAAAACAATTGATGGTGAAAAAGTTTTAGATAATATTTCATTTACTATGAACCCAAATGATAAAGCTATTTTAATTGGCGATAGTGAAATTGCTAAAACTACCCTACTAAAAATACTTGCTGGTGAAATGGAACCAGATGAAGGTTCATTTAAATGGGGTGTGACAACTTCATTAAGCTATTTCCCTAAAGATAATTCTGATTTCTTCGAAGGCGTAGATATGAATTTAGTTGAATGGTTACGTCAATATGCTCCTGAAGATGAACAAACTGAAACATTTTTACGCGGATTCTTAGGACGTATGCTATTTAGCGGTGAAGAAGTTAAGAAAAAAGCAAGTGTATTATCAGGTGGAGAGAAAGTACGTTGTATGTTAAGTAAAATGATGCTGTCAAGTGCCAATGTTTTACTACTCGATGAGCCAACGAACCATCTTGATTTAGAAAGCATTACAGCTGTTAACGATGGATTAGCTTCATTCAAAGGATCAATTATCTTTACTTCATATGACTTTGAATTTATTAACACAATCGCTAATCGCGTAATTGACTTAAACCAACCAGGTAGTTTATCTAAAGAACTGCCATATGAAGAATATTTAAAAGAAATTGGTGTGTTACAAAAATAAAATAACAGGATGTTAATAAAGCATTTTCTATTTTTAAAATTTAGAATATGCATAAAACTGTCGCTAAATAACGAACTTTAGCGACAGTTTTTTATAAAATACTATTATTTTTGAATTATTGTTATTAGTTATACAAATTACTTATTATTACTATCTGTTTTCTTTAATAGTAATATTACTTCAATAATTTTCAGTTTATTTCAAAAAATCACAATAATCTGTTTACAGTTAAAAGGTGCTTATGTATAATTAAAAACATAGTAATTGAATAAGAAATTGATGAGGCGCATCAATCATTAGTATATATTAGAACACTGTCTGCTACGGCTAATATAGAAAGGGTGCGATGCCGAAACGAATTGCAACCGCAGTAAGCGTTCGTTGGACTTTGTGGTTAAGAGCTGAGAGTTTGTCATTATTATTTAATAATGGAGTGCATCACTTGTATATAAATTACGAGCAAGTTCGCACATTCCGAACTTGCTCTTTTTTATGACGTGTGCCCCTAAATTCTAGGAGGTAAAATCTTGAAACGAAGTGTTTTGAAGTTCGGTGGTTCATCTGTCGCCGATTTTACAAAGATAAAAAATATTGCAGAAATGCTTAAACGCCGTGTAGATGACGATGAACAACTTATTGTTGTCGTAAGTGCTATGGGCAAAACAACAGATCAATTAATGGAAAATGTGTCTCATCTTACAACAGCTCCAAAAGATGAAGAACTTGCTCTATTATTAACAACTGGTGAACAACAAACAGTTTCTTATTTGTCGATGGTATTAAATGATATTGGCGTAAGTGCTAGAGCTATGACTGGATATCAAGCAGGTATCAAAACAGTAGGTCATCATTTAAAAAGTCGAATTGCAGCAATTAATCCTGAAACATTTAACAAGGAATTTAAAGACAAAGATGTTTTAGTTGTAGCAGGTTTCCAAGGAGTGAACGACGAATTAGAGTTAACTACGCTTGGTCGTGGTGGTTCAGATACGACTGCTGTTGCATTAGCAGCTAGTAATCAAGTCCCTTGTGAAATTTACACGGATGTTGAAGGCGTGTATGCTACTGATCCAAGAATTTTGAGTGAAGCGAAACGTTTAGATTATGTGTCTTATGAAGAAATGATGGAAATGAGTGCTTTAGGTGCTGGTGTATTAGAAACAAGAAGTGTAGAACTTGCTAAAAATTATGACATCCCCTTGTATTTAGGTAGAACGTTATCAAATGTGAAAGGAACATGGATTATGCCAAGAACAGAAATATTAGAAAAAAAAGCCGTAACTGGAGTTGCATTAGATACACATATGATGCATGTAACAATTAGTTATCCTCTTCCAGATAATCGCCTTCTAACTCAATTATTTACTGCTTTAGATGAAGGTTCAGTTAATGTGGATATGATTTCTCAAATTGTAAATGTTGAAGGTTTACAACTATCTTTTTCTATTAAAGATAGTGATGCACAACAAATTTCAAGTATCTTAGAGGAACTTTCTACAACATTTGATGCATTAGATTATAAAATTAATGAAGCATATGTCAAAATTTCGTTAATTGGTTCAGGAATGCGTGATATGTCTGGTGTAGCTTCAAAAGCATTTATTACGTTAATTAATTCTAATATTCCATTTTATCAAACAACAACTTCTGAAATTAGTATTTCTTATGTTATTGATGCAGAAAATGGAAATAAAGCGGTTGAAGTTCTATACGATGCTTTTGATATTTAAACTTAAGTTTAAATAAGTAATTCAAAATTCAATTAATATTTAAATGGAGTGATTCTTTATGACAAGATTAGCAGTAGTTGGAGCAACAGGATTAGTCGGAACAAAAATGCTAGAAACAATTGATCGTAAACATATTCAATTTGATGAGTTAGTATTATTCTCATCAGCAAGATCAGCAGGTAAAGAAATTGAGTTCCAAGGGAAAACATATATAGTTCAAGAACTTACAGAAGAAGCAGCAAGTGAAAAATTTGATTACGTGCTAATGAGTGCAGGTGGCGGAACAAGCAAACAATTTGCCCCTATTTTTGAAAAAGCTGGAGCAATTGTTATTGATAATTCAAGTCAATGGCGTATGACAAACGATGTAGATTTAATTGTACCAGAAGTTAACCAACCAGAATTTAAACGTGGTATCATTGCCAATCCTAACTGCTCAACCATTCAGTCGGTCGTGCCACTTAAAGTTTTATACGATGCTTTTGGATTAAAACGTGTAGCTTATACAACATATCAAGCAGTTTCAGGTTCAGGAGTTAAAGGTAAGAGAGATTTAGCTGAAGGTGCTAATGGTAAAGCTCCAGAAGCTTATCCACATCCTATTTATAATAATGTTTTACCACACATTGATGTTTTCTTAGAAGATGGATATACAAAAGAAGAGCAAAAAATGATTGATGAAACACGAAAAATTTTGGGACAACCTGACTTACGTGTAACTGCAACATGTGCACGTGTACCTGTTCAAGATAGTCATAGCGTAGAAATTGATGTCACTCTTGATAAAGAAGCAACAGTCCAAGAAATTAAAGATTTATTTGAAAACGATAATCGTGTTGTTTTAGTAGATAATCCTGAAAATAATGAATATCCTTTAGCTATTAATTCAACAGGTAAAGATGAAGTGTTTGTAGGTAGAATTCGTCGGGATGACTCACTTGATAATACTTTCCATGTTTGGTGTACTTCAGATAACCTACTTAAAGGTGCAGCTTTAAATGCAGTTCAAGTGTTAGAACAAGTCATTAAATTAAAAGGAGCTAGATAATATGGCACATATTTTTGAAGGTGTAGGTGTAGCGCTTGCTACTCCATTTACTAATAATGAAGTTGACTATAAAGCATTAGAACAACATGTTCAATTTTTACTAGATAATAATGTTAAAGCAATTATTGTAAACGGTACTACAGCAGAGAGCCCTACTTTAACTGAAGAAGAGAAAGAAAAAGTACTTCAAGCAGTGATTAAACAAGTTAATCATCAAGTGGCTGTTATCGCTGGAACTGGTACAAATAATACAGCCAAATCTATTCAAGCTTCATTACGTGCTAAAGAATTAGGTGTAGATGGTATTATGTTAATCACACCTTACTATAATAAAACGAACCAACGTGGCTTAATTAAACATTTTGAAACCATCGCAAATGAAGTTAAGTTACCTGTTGTTTTATATAATGTACCTTCAAGAACGAATATGACAATTGATCCTGAAACAGTCGAAACATTAAGTCATAATGATTACATTGTAGCTATTAAAGATGCTACAAATGACTTTAACTATTACGAAGAAGTGAAAAAACGTATTCATCAAGATGAATTTGCTCTTTACAGTGGTAATGATGATAATGTCGTAGAATTCTATAATCGCGGAGGTAATGGCGTAATTTCTGTCATTGCTAACGTTATTCCGAAAGAATTTCAAGCACTTTATGATGCAAAACAACATGGGAAAGAAATTGAGAAGGACTTTGAACCGATTGGTCAATTGTTAGAAGCCCTTTCAGTTGATGTCAACCCTATTCCAATTAAAGCTCTAACAAGTCATTTAGGATTTGGAAATTATGAATTAAGATTACCTTTATTACCATTAGAGAAAGAAAAAGCAAATGTATTAGTGAATGCTTATAAAGCATTTAAAGCGGAGGAATAAAAATGAAAATTTTACTCATTGGATATGGCACAATGAATCAACGTGTTGCCAGATTAGCAGAAGAAAAAGGTCATGAGATTGTTGGTACAATTGAGCCAGAAGACCATCAACATTCACCATATAAAGCTTATCATCATATTGCAGACGCGCAAAATGAAGCCGATGTGGCGATCGACTTCTCTAATCCTAATCTATTATTACCTTTATTAGATGAAGATTTTGAATTACCTTTAGTGATTGCTACTACTGGTGAAAAAGAAAAACTGATTCAAAAATTAGAACAATTAAGCGAGCGTATGCCTGTTTTCTTCAGTGCAAATATGAGTTATGGCATCCATGCATTAACTAAAATTCTAGAAGCAGCTGTTCCCCTTTTACAAGATTATGATATTGAGTTAACTGAAGCTCATCATAATAAAAAAGTGGATGCGCCAAGTGGCACACTAGTCAAACTTTATGATGTTATTAAAGAATTACGTGAAAATGTAACGCCTGTTTACGATCGACATGAGCGAACTGAAAAACGTGAAAAAGATGAAGTCGGTATTCATTCAGTTCGTGGCGGTACAATTGTAGGCGAACATGATGTTTTATTTGCTGGCACAGATGAAACAATTACCATTTCTCATAAAGCACAATCTAAGGATATTTTTGCAAATGGCGCAATTACAGCTGCTGAAAAATTAAATACAAAATCAAATGGTTTCTATACATTTGACAACTTATAAAATAACTTAAGGAGATTCTAAACTATGGTACAACACTTATCTGCACAAGAAATTATTCAATATATTAGTGAAGCTAAAAAATCAACACCATTAAAAGTATACGTAAATGGACAATTCAATGACGTCACTTTTCCTAATACATTTAAAGTATTCGGATCTGATGATTCAAAAGTAATATTCTGTGAAGCTGATGATTGGAAAACATTTTATGAAACTAATCAATCACATATTACTGACTTAGAAATTGAAATGGACCGTCGTAATTCTGCTATTCCTTTAAAAGACTTAACCAATACAAATGCACGTATTGAACCAGGTTCATTCATTCGTGAACAAGCTATTATCGAAGACGGTGCCGTTGTAATGATGGGAGCAACAATCAATATTGGCGCTGTTGTAGGTGAAGGTACTATGATTGATATGAATGCAACATTAGGTGGTCGTGCGACAACAGGTAAAAATGTTCATGTAGGTGCCGGTGCAGTATTAGCCGGTGTTATTGAGCCACCTAGTGCTTCTCCAGTAGTCATCGAAGATAATGTATTAATTGGTGCAAACGCAGTTATTCTAGAAGGTGTAAGAGTTGGCGAAGGCGCTATTGTAGCTGCTGGTGCTATCGTGACTCAAGATGTTCCTGCTGGTGCGGTTGTAGCTGGTACACCTGCTAAAGTCATTAAACAAACATCTGAAGTTCAAGACTCTAAACGAGAAATCGTTGCAGCGTTAAGAAAATTAAATGATTAATGACAAACTTGAATAATTGAATGCTAAAGGCTGGGACAACATGTTCTCAGCCTTTACGATTAAATGAATACATAAGCTGAATAATAAATGAATAAAGGATTGATTAAGATGAGCGAATTAGAATTTGTCACACAACATAGAAGACACTTACATCAACATCCAGAATTAAGTCTTCATGAATTTGAGACAACTCAATATATTACTCGATTTCTAGATGAATTAAATGTATCTTACGAACAACCTCTTGAAACGGGCGCTATTGCATATTTAGAAGGTAATAGTGACCATACCATTGCGTTTCGTGCAGACATTGACGCCCTACCCATTTTTGAGGAAAATAATGTTAATTATCGTAGTCAAACAGATAATGTGATGCATGCTTGTGGTCACGATGGTCATACAACAGCATTGATGTTATTTGTTAAACGATGTAAAGCGATGGCTGATCAACATCAATTACCTCATAATGTCGTATTTATCTTCCAACCAGCTGAAGAAACAGGCGGAGGTGCAAATCGCTTAATTAAAGCGGGAGCTTTTAATCAATACCCTATTGAAGCAGTATTTGGCATTCATGTAAATCCTTTCGCTGACGAAGGACAAGTCGTGATACGAGATGAAGAAATTACAGCAAGTGCTACTGAATATCGTTTTTTCCTAAAAGGATTATCTAGTCATGTAGCTGATAAAGAGCAAGGTCATTCATGTGGCGAAGCACTGATTCATGTTTTAAATCAAGTTGGTCAAATACAGCAATATCATTTAAATGGACTAAAACGTAATATTATTCATATGGGTCACTTTAATGCAGGCGAAGCAATTAATACGGTGCCTAGTAATGGTTATTTAGAAGGAACTATTCGTACTTATGATGCCACTGATTTAAATATTGTGAAAAATCAAATGAATAAAATTGCAAAAAGTGTGAAATTATTATTCAATGTTGATTGTGAAGTCAAATTTGAAGAAGGATATCCTGCTACAATGAATAGTCCTAAACTACGTCATATCGTTGAACAATCTATTCTATCTGCTAATTTAGAAGTTATTGAAAAACCTCTGCCATTTTTATTCGGCGAAGACTTTAGTTTTTATGTCCAACAATTAGCACCATCTTACTTTGCATTTGTAGGAACTCGAAATGAAGATAAAGGGTTTATCACAGGCCTACATACATCACATTTAAATTTTGACGAAAAAGTGCTTATTGATGTTGCGAATTACTATGAACAAATATTGAAATATTATGGAAAGGAGTAAATTAAAGTGACAGCAGTTTGGTCAGTTGATTCAAAAATCTTTTTAAGAAATGCAACTAAAGTAAAGAATAATCAATCAATAATGGCAGTTGTAAAAAATAATGCTTATCATTATGGATTAGAGTTTGCAGTAAGAACATTTTTAGAAGCAGGTATCAATACATTTAGTACTACTTCTTTAAAAGAAGCAGTGAGAGTTCGTAAACTTGCGCCTCATGCTACAATCTTTTTAATGAATGCAGTTTATGACTTTGATACAGTTCGAAATAATAATATTCAAATGACGCTTCCCTCTTTAGAATATTATTATCAGTACAAAAGCGAATTAAAAGATATTAATGTTCACTTAGAATTTGAAAATTTACTCCATCGTTCAGGTTTCAAAAATCTTGATGAAATTAAAGAAGTACTTCATCATCATGAAAATGATAATGAAAGTGAAATGAATATCGTTGGCCTATGGACGCATTTTGGGTATGCAGATGAATTTGATGTTCCAGAATATGGGATTGAACGGGAAGCATGGTTAAACGTCGTTAATACATTATTAAATGAAGGATACCAATTTAAACTTATCCATGCGCAAAATAGTGCAAGTTATTATCGCGAAGGACAACAACTTCTTCCCTATCATACACATGCACGTGTAGGTATCGCTTTATATGGTTCAAGACCATATAGCAAATTAGATGAACATGAGATTGAACAAGCCTTAACCGTAAAAGGAAATGTAATTCAAGTTCGTGAAGTAAATAAAGGGGATTATTGTGGTTATAGTTTTGCATTTGAAGCAACGCATAATCATACACATCTTGCAGTTGTTGATATTGGCTATGGTGATGGTATTTTAAAAAAACGTGCAACACACGAAGTATTAATTAATGGTAAACGTTACCCTATTCGAGCATTAATGATGAGTCATATGTTTGTTGAAGTCGATGATGATGTTCATGCACAAGATGAAGTGATACTATATAATAATGATATACGCATTGATGAATACACATTCAAAGGTGTTGGCGCTAATTCAGAACAACTTAGTGCGATGAATCATAATTCTCTTATAAAGGAGTTTAGATAAAATGTCAGTTAAATATAATGATTACGGTGAATTAACAATGGCGGGTACAAGTTTGAAAACACTAGCTCAAAGTTTTGGTACGCCTACCATTGTTTATGATGAAGATGAAATTCGCAATCAAATGCGTCGATTTCATAATGCTTTTCAAAAAAGTGGATTAAAATACAATATTTCATATGCTTCTAAAGCCTTTACTTGTATTCAAATGGTAAAGTTAGTTCAGGAAGAAAACTTACAATTAGATGTCGTATCTGAAGGCGAACTTTACACAGCATTAGAGGCTAAATTTGATCCTAGTCGCATCCACTTCCATGGCAATAATAAAACGAAACGTGAAATACAATATGCTTTAGAAAGTGGCGTTGGCTACTTTGTTATTGATTCTTTAGAAGAAATTGAATTAATCGATCGCTATGCAAGTGATACAGTTAATGTTGTCATTCGTGTGAATCCTGGAGTAGAGGCCCATACACATGAATTTATTCAAACTGGTCAAGAAGATAGTAAATTTGGTCTTTCAATTCGCCATGGTCTTGCAATTCAAGCAGTTGAAAAAGTCAAAGCATCAAAACACCTTCATTTAAAAGGAATACATTTCCATGTAGGATCACAAATTGAGGGTACTGAAGCTATGATTGAAACAGCTAAAATTGTTTTAAATTGGCTTAATGAGCATCATATCCAAGTTGAATTACTTAACTTAGGTGGCGGTTTTGGTATTAAATATGTCGAAGGTGACGTAAGCTTCCCTATTGAAGAAGGTATTGCTGAAATTACAGATGCGATTAAATTTGAATCAGAAAAATTAAACTACGATGTTCCTGAAATTGGTATTGAACCAGGACGTTCAATTGTTGGCGAAGCGGGTATTACTTTATATGAAGTTGGAACAATTAAAGACATTCCTGAAGTAAATAAATATGTTTCTATTGATGGTGGTATGAGTGATCATATTAGAACTGCTTTATATGGAGCCAAATATCAAGCATTACTTGTAAATCGTCATGAGAAGGCAGACGAAACGGTAACCATTGCCGGAAAGTTATGTGAATCTGGAGATATTATTATTCGAGAGGCTATGCTACCTTCTTCTGTAAAACGTGGCGATTATTTAGCCATTTTATCTACTGGCGCATATCATTACTCTATGGCATCTAATTATAATCAAATGCAGAAACCACCTGTTTTCTTCTTAAAAGATGGAAAAGCACGTGAAGTTATTAAACGTCAATCATTACGTCAATTAATAATTAATGATACAAAATAAAGAGAAAGTTTTTATGCTTATTACCCGTTAATGTTGCACCATGATGATATCTGAATTCATTGAATTCAAATATCAAGAATTGTTTTAACTGAAGATAAAATATGTTGCTGAGATTCTTGAAGGAACAGGAGAAGCTGAAGACTACAGGATGAAGCTGCCCTTTAAGAAAGTAAGAAAACAACAGAAAGTATCATAAATAAAGAAGCCAGTAAATAAGTTTTAAAACTCATTTACTGGCTATTTTTCTGGGATTATGTCCCAGCCTCATTTATATATAAAAAACACCCTACATCTTGGTAAGGTGTTACTAAAGTCAATTTTGCAATCTATAAATTATAGTTTAACAACGTTTGCAGCTTGAGGACCGCGATCGCCTTCAACTACTTCAAACTCAACTGATTGACCTTCTTCTAATGATTTATAACCTTCTTGGTTAATTGCTGAGAAGTGTACGAATACATCGTTTTCTCCTTCAACTTCGATGAAGCCAAAACCTTTTTCAGCGTTAAACCATTTAACTGTACCTTGTTTCATAATTGTGAAACCTCCAAGACTAAAATTCATTCAATATGCGTTATTCGCATATTACAAAAAATACGTGTTATAAATATGTATAAATAACAAAATGCTATTAATCAATATTACATATATTCTTTGCAATATGGAATAAAACTATTGCTTGGTAACTATTATATGTTAATTTGAACTAAATTGCAATATAATTATAGAAAATTCTCTTTTAATTAATTTTTGGTAGATTATAAAAAACTTCTTTATTATTTAAAACAATAAAACTATAAAATATTTGTAAATCTTCATCACAATCTTCACAAAAATTTAAATCACAATTGTTATAAAATGCATAAATATTATATTTCCCAATAACATAATTATTATAATATTTTTTACTTTTTTTAATAATTGATTGATAATCTTCTAACATTTCTTCATAGCTACTATAATGATGTTGTTCTACGATTTTTTCTGTCCAGTCGCTAAATAACCACCATCCCTCGTAGTCAGCACGAATCTTTGCAACTGTCCACATGACTAAGTCCCCTCTCAAATTAAAACTCTAATAAATATTGTAACTTTTTTTTAGACGAATTCAAGCTTAAAGACTTCGTTCTTTTAATTGAGATAGAGATGATATGTATATTAATTATTAGTTTTTTGTAGGAAAAATACGTATAATATAATTAAGAGGTGATAATGATGCAACATAAACATATACAAGTATTTGGAACTGTCCAAGGTGTAGGGTTCCGTCATCATACTGAATTAATTGCAAAAAAACTTGATATATTTGGTACTGTTCAAAATGTTGAGGGTTATGTAGATATATATGCTCAAGGTGACGAGGAACAAATAAAATCGTTTATTGATAAAGTGATTGCTGGTGCTTCTCCTGCATCTTCAGTTTCTGATTATAGTATTGAAAATTTAGACACAACAAATAGATACTCAGAATTTAAAACGATTTATTAAATAAAGGAAGATGACTATTGAGATATAACCTTTCTCGGCTTCTGGGTGTTTTAGTAGGAATTCCAATAGCTATTATCTCATGGGTGACAAGTGTATTTGGATTTGATTTATCCTTTATACTTGATGCCCTAATAGGTATTGGAATGTTTTTTGTATCTTATTTTCCTACTCAAAGATTAACATCCAAAAAATATTTAAATGAAATTGGATTATCACGTAGAGACTATCGTTTTGTTAATCAGCAACTCAATCAAGCACATAATAAAATTCGTAATATTTTAAAATCATATATTAATATCAGATCGATTAAAGATTTTCGTCAAATTAATGATATTTATAAAATTTCTAAGTCTATTCATTTTGCTGTTAAACAGAGACCTTCATCATTCTTCAAGGTAGAAAGTTTCTTTTATTCGCATATAGATAATGCACTAAATTTAATTGATGCATATACCCGTTTATCTAAAATGCCAAAAAAATCTGCTAAAGAAAAGCAAAAATTAGAGCAAACACGTATTACTTTAGATGAAGTGAAACGTACACTGATTGCAGATTTAAAAAGACTTAATGAAGATGATTATGAACGTTTAGATATTGAAATGGAACTTAATCGGTTACAACAAAAACGATATAAAAAATAATAATTTAAAGTTAAGATAAGAATGGAGAGAATTTTTAAATGAATCAAAAAGACCAATTTATTAACTCACATCCATTAGATGATTACATAGATCATCAAACGCATGATGTTTCAACTCAAAATGTTAAGCAAGACTTTGAACAACAATTTAACGAACAAGACTTAAAAAAAATTGATTCAATTAGCCAACAAATCAAACCATTAGATAGTGAAGGCCTATTATCTTTTGGGACACATTTACAACAGAACATGTCTCAATTTTCACATCAAATGTTAGATGAAGTTCAATCGAAAGATGTAGGTCCTATTGGTGATACTTTAAATCAATTAATGTCTAAGTTAAGAGAAGTTAATCCTGATGACTTGAATCAAGACAATCAATCTAAACTTAAACGTTTATTTAGACGAACAAAAGCTTCAATAAACGAAGTATTCTCTAGAATGCAATCAGTAAGTTCACAAGTTGATAGAATCACCATTCAATTGGATAAGCATAAAGGAAATTTAACTAAAGACATTCAGTTACTCGATCATCTTTATGAACAAAATAAAGTATATTTTGATGATGTTTCTCTATATATTGCTGCTGCACAGCGTAAAAAACAAGAAATAAATGCTAGTGAATTACCTAAATTGCGTCAACATGCAGAACAAACTGGTAATCAAATGGATATTCAAAATGTCGCTGATATGGAGCAATTTGTTGATCGATTAGATAAAAAAATTTATGACTTACAATTATCACGTCAAATTGCAATTCAAACAGCGCCGCAAATTCGTATGATTCAAAATGTGAATCAAGCATTAGCTGAAAAAATTCAAAGCTCTATTCTCACAAGTATTCCTTTATGGAAAAATCAGATGGCTATTGCACTCACTTTAATGAGACAAAAAAATGCTGTAACAGCTCAACGTGCAGTTACTGATACAACTAATGACTTGCTTACTCGAAATGCAGCTATGCTAAAACAAAATGCAATTGAAACGGCTACTGAAAATGAACGTGGTATCGTAGATATTGAAACGCTTAAAGCAACTCAAAATGACATTATTGAAACGATTGAACAAACACTTCAAATTCAATATAATGGACGTCAAAAACGTCAACAAGCTGAAAGAGAATTATCACAACTTGAGAATGAATTGAAAGAACAATTACTTACTATGAAAAAAGAATAGATAAAATTAAAACACCGATTACTCTCATTTAAAAAAGTAACCGGTGTTTAGTATATCTATTCCTTTTGATAAACAATATACGATTGATTTATAAATTTAGATACGATATACCCTATTATGATTGAAATAATAGCTATAGGTAACCATTCTAAGGAATATTGCTTAAGGGGTAAATGATTTATAACATTTAATTTTATTAAACCTAACGTATTTATTGTACTTACAATTGAAACAAGACTGACAATGATAATAGGTATTTGTTGCGCAATAGGTTTAGTTGGAATAAAACGCGCAAGTAAGATTAAAATAATCATAGTAATGACTACAGGATAAATAATACTTAATACGGGAACAGACATGTTTATAACAGAATTTAATCCTAAATTAGCCAATATAAAACTGATAATTGTAAAACCTATAACATATACCTTATAACTAATTTTTGAAAATATACTATTAAAGTATTGACTCACAGATACAATAAGTCCACAAGCTGTAGTTAAACAAGCTAAAGCAACAATAATACCTAGTAAGTATTTTCCTAGAACGCCAAAGCCATTTGTAGCCATTGTAGTAAGTAAATAAGTTCCTATATTTTGATTTTTAGCCATTAGAGATGTAATCGTATTTTGACTTATTTCCATATGATTACCAATATAACCTAAAGAAACATATATAAAAATTAATGCTAAGGCGGCAATAAACCCAGCTATAACTGTTTGTTTAAATATTTGATTGGTGTGTTTAACTCCTGTTGCTTTAATGGCATTAACTACAATCATTGAAAATGCAATTGCTGCAATTGCATCCATTGTTAAATACCCTTCAATAAAGCCGTGTGAAAAACTTTCTATATTTGAAGAATATATTTCTGGATTTCCATGAGATGAACCGTGTCCCTTATAATCTACAAATCCTTTAATAATCATAGCCAAAATTGTAATTAATAATAAAGGAGTTAATAAAGATCCAATTCGATCTACTATTTTACCAGGATTAATACATAAATATAAAACAATAATAAAATAAATAAGTGTAAAAATGAATAAAGACATATTACTATTTGAATGAGTAATGGGTGTAATAGTCATTTCAAAAGACGTAGATGCAGTACGTGGTATAGCAAATAGAGGTCCAATGGTTAAATAAATAATAATTAGAAAGACAACTGAAAATCTTGGTGACAGTTTATTAAAGGCACCAATATATCCTTGTTTATCAAGTGCCCCAACGACTACTCCAAGTAATGGTAGGCCTATTCCAGTCAAACAAAAAGCTAAAATTGCTGGCCAGAAATAGGCACCACTTTCTTGTCCTAAATTAGGAGGAAAAATTAGATTACCTGCACCAAAAAACATAGCAAATAGTGTAAAGCCGATAATCCAAGTATGTTTATTCATAGAATTGCTCCTTTTTATGTATATGTTTGCAATATTTAACATTCTAGCACAAAAAGAATTTACAAGTCTATGTATGTCACAAAAATTTGAATATTATAAATCAATATACAGTTTAATTATTAATTATGATTAGAAAGATTTTAATAATAATTTTTTTAGCAACGGTGATAAGTGGCTTGGTAAATTTTCAACACCTTCTACAAATAATGCAAATTGTCCATAAATATTATGAATGGTTTCTTCAATATCTTCAGTAATAGGATCTTGGCTTAAAAAGACATTAAATACTTCGATTCCAAACTTACGCGCCATTTCCACAGCTTCATACGTATCTAAAATACCGTCTTGAGCATAGTTATATGCTGAAGGTTCCCCATCTGAAAAGATAATTAAGAAACGTTGTTGATGACTTCTTCTTAATAAACGTTCACTTGCAATTCGTATAGCTACACCATCTCTATTATCATCTTGAGGATGTAACGACATAATACGTGGTCCACTTTTTTCCATGATTGAACGATCGTAATGAACGATTTCATCAATGATATTAGGTTGTTTTCGATCATCAGAGTCAAAAGCATCTTCATTAAAAGCAAGTATCTCATGTTTAACGTTGAGTGCTTTTAATGTTTCATGAAATAATACGACGCCTTTAATCGTTTCTTCCATTTTATCAAACATACTAGCAGATACATCAATCAGTAATGTAAAAGTCGCATCGAATGTTTTACTAAGATCTTGTTTTTTATAAAACAATTTATATTGATCATCAATAAACCAATTGGTTAAATCACGTTGAAGACGACCCTTAGTCAAATTATGACGTTCGTCAACGTGTTCTCTATCGATAGTTTTCTTTATAATTTGAATTAAATCTTTAGTTTCAAATTGTACTTCATGTTTAACTTGTTGGTAGCTTGAAATATACTCTGGCTCTATATCAGGAACTTTCCACTCTATTTCGACATTTTCATTAATCCCACGTAAAGCAAATGATGGATTAGAACCTATAGAACCGCCTTCATCACGATCAAGTGAATGATTAGAGCCACGTCCTTTTTTTGTCATCATATCTGTCATATCATCAGTTGAATCACCTTCACGTGCAGTGTCGTTATCACTCATAACATCACTATTCTCACCTTCATGTAATTCCATTTCAAGATAAGCGCCACCTTCAGATTTACTATCTTGAGCGTTTGTTTCAGCTTCGGCTGATGTAGTGTCAGTTTCTTCATTTGTATTATCTTGTCCATCAACGTTACTTGCATCAATACGTTTAATATCCTCGTAAGACATTTCGTGAATAGCTTCATATACCTTTCTAGGAAGGTGATAATATTCATTTAACATATCATGTGATAACATTTCATCGATTTGGAACATGATACGTTGTGCAAGATACATATTATCTTCAGATGATTCATTTTGGAAAAAATCAGGTAAATATTGAAACATGTGATTTAATATGTCATCTAATTGTGGATGTATCGTGGGTATATCAAAGAAGTTTTGACTTAAAAATGCACGCTCTAAATATAAGAAAAGTAAATCCGTATATACCGTTTTTGTTTTATAGAATTTAATTTGTGATTCTGTATAAGATAATCGAGTTTTTACTCTTAAATCAATTTGTTTAGCAGTGCTAGGACGATCCTCTTTAATAAAATTAAAAACACGCATATCTTCTAGCAATCTAAATAGTTGATGATAAAATTTGGGATGGTTAAATTCATCATCATGAAGAACTTCATTTACGATAGCTTCGTCCATCATTTTAAAACCGTATGCAGCGAGCATGACATCTGTTTTTAATCCTGCACTTTCAATGTCTTTTGGACGATGAGACCAAAACCAACTTGTAATTAAAGTATTATTAATAGGATCATAATAAGGGAACTTTTGAATTTTTACTTTAGTTTGTTCGTTTTTCAGTAGTAAGCGCGCTAAATCTTGTAACATCATGACTTGCTTAGCATCTAGCTGCTCATCATTAAATTTTATAAAACGATCACTCATAATAATCCCTCTCTAAAAGTTTAGTTCGATTGCATTTCTGATGGCTTGTTGTTCGCGTTCATCTTCAAGTTTATCGATAATTGTACGCTTAATTGCTCTCTCTATTGGCATAACTGTAATTAAATCACTTAAGTCAATTAACGCACGAATACTAGCTGCTTCTTCTGAAATTTGCCCTTGTTTTGACATTGTACGTAAGTCTTCATTAAATTTAATGATTTTTTCTATTATATCATCATCTTGAAGTTGGCTTTGTTGTTTAATGACATCTTTAAGAATATCTCCCCCAATGTAATCAACTTGTATGACAATAAAGCGATTTTTTAATGCTTCATTCATTGGTAATGTACCAACATAGCCTTCATTTATCGCAGCAATTACATTGAATCCAGGGGCTGCTTTAATTACTTCTCCAGTAAAAGGATTGGTTAACTGACGTCTATAGTCTAATACGCCATTTAAAATAGGTAATGTCTCAGGTTTAGCCATATTGATTTCATCAATATATAAGATATGCCCTTCTCGCATGGCTTTTATAACTGGGCCGTCAATAAAAATAATTTCTTGTTGACCTTGTTCATTTGTTTTTATTGTTTTAAAACCTAATAAGCTCTCTGCGTCTAAATCAACAGAACAGTTAACTTGATGCATCGGCGTTTGGACCACTTCACTTAAAGTTTCAGCTAATCGTGTTTTTCCAGAGCCTGTAGGGCCTTTTAATAAAATATTTTTATTTAAATTAAACAATGCTTTTGCATCATTGAATACAGATTGATCTGAATTGATATAATGATTATTTGGCATTTTAATATTCTCCTTTATAAGATGAAAAATAGACCAAGAGCGTGTATAAATATATAGATATTGGTACATCACTCTGAGTCTTAATTTAATCGTTATCTTTTAGAAATTGAATGTATTTAAACTTCTTTAAAATAATCTTTGTAATAACCACCTACTAGACCAGAGTTATCAATGATTTGATAATATTCTTCAGTTTCATTGATGACATCATATTGTTTTCCAATAGTAAGCATATCTGATACTGTGAATTTTTTTGCATCAGTATTAACTACCATCACTTGTTTAATTGGTGTGCGTGATTTCCAATTTTCATGTAACATTCCCATTTTAAATCCTCCAATAAAATGATTTATATTAATTTTTTTCTAAAGTATATATGAAAGAGATGCCGCTACCTTCAGTAATGCGTAACGATTGAGCATCACCTTGATTTAATATTTGATAAGGAATACCTATTTCATCCAGTTCTTCTCGTGCATGTTCAAAGTCTTCAGTTGAATTTGTACTGAATTCAATTTGTTCCACAATTCCTTCTTCTTTTAATTCAACTTGTTCATTAGATTGATATAAATGAATTTCCCCACCAAGTCCACCATCTCCGATTTTAAATACTTGGACAGTTTGATCAGAAAATTCAGTAGATTCATATTCAGCATAATGCGTTAAATTAAATACATTTTTAAAGATAGAAGTTGTAACCAATAATTCGTTTACTTTAATAATTACTGGTCCCAATCCTTGAATTTGATGAAGAGGATTAACAGCACTTTCAAATGTGGGTGTGCCTAATCCAACGCCAACATTCAATTCATTGGAATAGATATCAAAAATTTGATGATTATCATCTTTAAAATTAAAGTGCTGATTACCGTTTAATTCAGTGATTGAACTAAATTGAATATTATTTTTTTCTAATATTTGTTGGTATTCTTCTAAACCAGCATTCGATGGTGTTCTTAATCCCACGCTTGATATATGTACATTTCTATAATTAGGATTAGGAACTTCTACAAAGTGAAGTCTTGTACCAGGATTTAATTCAGCATCGCCAAAACGTAATGCCTGTCTCTTTGTTGCAACATTAAGACCTAAAATATTATGAAATAAATTCTGTGTTTTTGAGAGATCACTTGTTCCAATCGTAACACTTCTTAGTCCACTCATTCATCGACACTCCCATTTATATATCTTTTCTTAATTATTATAACGTATTTTATAAATGAATAATATGTTGAACTCTTAAATAAGAGAGTTGTTTTTTATTATAAAATATACGTAAATAAAAATGTTATAAATAATTAAAGTATGTATAATAAATAAGATATTTATAAGATAATATATATATCGTTCCCCTCCCCTGCCTTGTTACATATAGATAGGGGGTATGTCATAGGTTATTTAACTGTTTGAAAATGAAATTGAAAAATTATATGAAGTTCGTTTTTTAAATTATTGTAGCTTTAATGACTATTATTTTTTTATGAATTCTTTTGTAATATCCTTGAAAATATTTTCTGATTTTTTGTCCAACTACAGTACTTAATTTATCATTTTATACTTGTTAGCCTCTGCTTTGGAAAAGTCATAAATGGATAAGGAGGTATGCACTTCTCTACTATTTTTTATATTCTCATTGTTATGATTCATTTACGTTATCTCCTTTTATTTCTATATTACATATTTATTTTTAAGTAATGATAATATCGGAATATTTTAATGTAATTGTTTTTTTAAAGCTAATATAACTAAAATATAAAAAAAGTAGAATAAATTCATTATGAATTTATTCTACTCTATATTAATTTATGATTCAGATTTCAATATATTTAGCTCTTTAATAAACTGAATTAAGATTCTAATAATAAGTCTTCTGGGCTCTCGATAAGCTCTTTAATTGTTTTTAAGAATCCAACTGCTTCTTTGCCATCAATAATTCTATGGTCATAGCTTAATGCAATGTACATCATCGGTCTGTTCTCGATTGTATCTTTATCAATAGCAATTGGACGAGTGATAATTGAATGCATACCTAAGATAGCAGCTTGATTACCATTAATAATTGGTGTACTCATCATAGAACCAAATACGCCACCATTAGTGATGGTAAATGAACCATTTACCATATCATCTAATCCAAGTTTTTTATCACGTGCTTTTACTGCTAAATCTGCAATTGATTTTTCTAGTTCAGCAAAGTTTTTCTTATCACAATCTCTAACGAATGGTACTAATAATCCATCATCTGTTGAAACAGCAATACCAATATCATAGTATTGTTTAGTAATCATATCTTCTCCATCAATTTCAGCATTAACTTCTGGATATTTTTTGAGTGCTGCTACTGCTGCTTTAGTAAAGAATGACATAAACCCTAATTTAGTACCGTCATGATCTTTAATAAATTGTTCTTTTTTACGTTTTCTTAATTCCATTACATTTGTCATATCAACTTCATTAAATGTTGTGAGCATTGCGGTATTATTAGATACTTCTAATAATTTTTTTGCAGCTGTTTTCTTTCTTCTAGACATTTTTTCACGAATCACTGGTTTATTAGGAGTATTAGCAGTTGATTTTTTAGATGATACTTGTTGTGAATTAGGTTGAGTATTTTGATTAGGTTGACTTGGTTTTTGACTATTATCAACATCTTCTTTTCTTATCACATCGCTGTCTTTTCCAGCTACTTCATTTAAATCAATACCATTTTTACGAGCGTGACGACGTGCTGATGGTGTTGCATTCACTCTTTTATTGTTGATTGATTCTGAATCGTCATTTGAACTTGTATCGCTACCTTGTGCTTCAGTAGAAGTGCGTTGTGTTGAATGATTAATTTCTTCATGATCTGTTTTTGTATTTTCATTTTCAGAATTTGAATCGTTATTTTGCGATTCGCTTGAGCTATCTGTACTACCTGTACCTTCACCGACAATTGCAATAGCTTGGCCCACTTCTACCGTGTCGCCTTCAGATGCAAGTTGTTCTTGAAGTATACCATCTTCTTCAGATACAACTTCAACATTCACTTTGTCAGTTTCTAATTCAAGAATAGCTTCTCCTTTTTCAACATTATCCCCTATGTTTTTTAGCCACTCTGCAACTGTACCTTCTGTAATTGATTCTGCTAATTCTGGAACTTTTACCTCTTCCATTATATTTCCCCCTAGTTATTTTTGATACTATTTTCAATAATTTTATGTTGAACAAGTTTGTGAATTTCTCCATCACCTTCGGCAGGTGCTGCACGTTGTATTCTACCCTGATAACTTAAATTATATTGATGTCCAACAATAGATTTAAGATATGGGTAAACAAATAACCATGCGCCTTGGTTTTTAGGTTCTTCTTGAACCCAAGCAACCGATTCTAAATTTGGTAATTCTTCTAAAGCTTTTTTAATGTCTTTCTCTGGGAAAGGATACAATCTTTCCACAGCAATAAGTTGTATATTTTCATTAGGTTCTTTTGCTAATATTTCTTTTAAATCAATAAACATTTTTCCAGAAGCTAAAATGACTTTTGTTACTTTAGCTTTTTGAGCATCTTCAACAATAATTGGTTTGAAACCGCCAGTTGTAAATTCCCTAATTGGCTTAGCCACTGTTTTATTTCTTAGCAAACTCTTAGGTGACATCACAATTAATGGTCTCATCGCTTCAGTATTTAAACTTTTAGCTTGTGCACGTAATAAATGAAAATAGTTACTAGAACTTGATAGATTGACCACTGTACTATTATTTTCAGCCGCCAGTTGTAAGAATCTTTCTAAACGCGCTGATGAATGTTCAGGACCTTGACCTTCAAAAGCATGTGGTAAGAATAAAGTTAGGCCACTACGCTCGCCCCATTTGGCTCTGGCAGATGACATAAAATTATCAAACATCATTTGTGCCATGTTTGAAAAATCTCCATATTGGGCTTCCCAAATATTCATACTATTTTTATTTTCAACATTATATCCATATTCAAAACCTACGACTGCAGCTTCTGATAATGGACTGTTATGTACTTCAAATGTTGCTTTTTGACTTGGTACATGGTGAAGCGGTGTATACGTATTGCCATTGTCTTCATCATGTAGTACAGCATGTCTGTGGCTGAATGTACCACGTTCACTATCTTGGCCTGTCAAACGAATTGATATGCCATCTTGAACAATTGTTGCAAAAGCTAATTGTTCTGCTTGAGCCCAATCAACTAGACCATTTTCATTTTCAAAAGGCTCTCTACGTTTTTCTAATACTTTATTTAATTTTCTAAATACATGGAAATCTTCAGGATAGTTCAGCATTGCATCATTAATTTCTTTTAAATGTTCAAAGCTAAAATCTTTTTCATCACTTTGTAAAGGTAACTGAAGTGATTTTGGTTTATTCATTGCAGTATTATTCATTTTATCTGATTTATCAATTTTATCTTGAGCAGTACGCATTTCTTTTTGTACAGAATCAATTATTTCAGACATTTGTTCTTTCGTTAAAATACCTTCATCTACAAGTTTATTTCCATAAATCACTTCAACTGAATCATGCTTTCTAATATTGTGATATAACGTTGGATTTGTAATAGATGGTTCATCCATCTCGTTATGTCCATATCGACGATAACCTACCAAATCAATGACAAAGTCTTTATGGAATTCTTTTCTAAATTCCATAGCAATATCAATTGCTTCAATTGTCGCTTCTACATCATCTGCATTCACATGAAGAATAGGGACATCATAACCCTTAGCGATATCTGATGAATACGTTGTAGAACGACCATCAATAGGTTCAGTTGTAAAACCAATTCGGTTATTTGTAATTATATGTAGCGCTCCACCAGTTGAATAACCCTCTAAATTACTTAAATTCATTGTTTCAAAGTTGATACCTTGACCAGGATATGCAGCATCTCCATGAATAATAATTGGCATAGCGTGATGGAAATCTGTAGTTGGTCCACCCGCATGATGTGTATCATCTTGAGCAGCACGTGTTTTTCCTATAACTACAGGTGCTACAATTTCTAGGTGACTAGGATTGTTTGCTAAAGAAATACGTTGTTCAATACCATATGAAGAAGTAGTTTTTACGCCACCCAAGTGATATTTAACGTCTCCTGTCCAACCAGCAGTGAGTTTTAAACTGCCATCTTCGGGTAAGAATTTCATTGGATCTGTGTGCATAAATTCTGAAATCATCATTTCATAAGGTTTTTCTAATACATGTGTTAAAACATTGAGACGTCCCCTATGTGCCATTCCAATTTGAATATTCTGAATGTTCTCTTGAGCAGCACGCTTCAATGTATGTTGTAACATTGGCACTAACGTATCTACACCTTCAATTGAGAAACGTTTTGCTCCAACAAAATTCTTATGTAGATATTTTTCAAAACCTTCAACATGGGCAAGTGTTTTAAATAAGTTGATTTTTTCATCCCTATTAATGGTAGCTTTATAAGGTGTTTCAATACGACGTTTTAGCCAAGTACGTTCTTTATTATTGTTAATGTGATTGTACTCAAACGCAATAGAGCCTTTATAACGCTTTTCCATACGCTTTAATGCTTCATAAGCATTATCGTATATATCACTAAAATGATCTGATACGATACCAGATGAAATATTTTCTAATGTCTCTTTATCTAAATTAAAATCTTCAATTTCTAATTTTGGGACATGCGTTCTCTTAGGCGCATTTACAGGATAAATATCAGCCTTTAGATGACCATATTGTCTAATATTATCGATTAATCGCATGACACGTTTGATTGTGCTATCATCTGCTGAAGTACCACTCCCATCTGTGGTAGACTTAGCTTTAATTTGTGCTTCGCCATTTTTTATTGTACTAAAAAGCACTTGTAAATCATCTGAGACAGAAGTTGGGTCTTGAAGATAATCATCATATAAATCGAGCATAAGACCCAAATTTGCGCCAAAATTTACTGGAGCTTCCGTAACATCCCTTTTATCCTTTGCCATATTTATACCCTCCACAAAATAGTTAAACCGCTTACAAAACTATCATAGCACTATTTTGACTATTGATAAAGACTATTGACTGAATATTATGTAAAAAGAAAAAAATTCAATAAAGATAAATTTTTTTAATTTTATATTAAAAAAACACAGATTATTATGGACTGACCCCAATTAGTGGGAATGATAT
>NZ_KV821146.1:0-3200 GCF_001815595.1 Staphylococcus sp. HMSC070D05
TTGCCAGGCAAATTATTGTATGGATGCGATGAGCTGATATTGAGACCGTAAGGTCTCTTTTTTTTATTTTAAAATATATATATCTATATATAACTAATTAAAAGATGACTAAATGAATATACACTCTTATATTCAGCTTTTTTTAAACGGATTGTCAGCATAGTAACTTTCATAAAAATTCACGTTTAAAGTAAATTAAGAATTGGTTCTCCAATGACTACTATTCCAAAATGAGTCAGAATTTATTTCTTCTATTTAAACTGTAAGTGCTTTAATAAGGGCATTAACATGTTTCTCTAATTTTTCTTCTGGAATACCTCCAAAGCCAATTAAGAAGGTAGGAGGGTGTGCTTTTTTGTTGTTGTAAGGATAAGGTGTTAATTTAAGGTTGAATTTTTTCGTTCTTTTTATGCATTCATTTAATGTCAAATTATTTTTAACTACAAGTGTGAAGTGCATTCCTGTTAGTGCTCCTTCAATTTTCAATTGTTCTTTATATGGTTTTAGTTTTTCTAAAATAAAAGTTAATTTGTTTTTATATATTCTTCTCATTTTATTAAGATGACGTTCAAAGCTACCAGTTGCCATAAATTGTGCTACCATATGTTGTAGATGTACAGGCACAGTATTGCTTTCAACATACTGCATCTCTCGGAATAATTTTAGTAGTTTATTTGGTAAGACAATGTAAGCCATACGACAGCTTGGGTAAAGCGATTTCGAAAATGTACTAATATATATTACTTTTTGTTTTTTATCTAAGTTCTGTAATGCCGGAATAGGTTTTCCGAAATATCTAAATTCTGAATCATAATCATCTTCAATAATATATCGTTCTTTCTTTTGTTGTGCCCATTTTATAAGTTGTGTGCGCTTCTTTAAACTCATCACGTATCCTGTTGGAAATTGATGAGATGGTGTGATATATAAAATATCATTATTTTTTTGAAAGACTTCATCGATATTAATTCCATCTTTTTCTACTCTAGCTTGTGTATACCTTATTCTATGCTTATCCAGTACATGTTTAATAGGTGGATAACTAGGTTGTTCTATAATAAATGATGAATCTTTTAATAAGTCAGTAACCATATTTAATAATTGTTCAGTTGAAGAGCCAATTATAATTTGATTTGGATGACAAGATACTCCTCTACTATTAAATAAATAATGAGAAATTTGCTGTCTTAAGTTGAATTCTCCCTGAACGCTTCCTTTACTCAAAAGGGCAAGTTGATCTTCTTCAAATACTTCTTTAGCATACCTTTTAAATAAATGGCTAGGAAAATGTTCAGCATCAATTTCAGCTAAATTGAATTGATACTGATAAGTATTTTCCTGTGTAGCTTTATCAATTTCTAATATATCACTTATTTCAGAATAACTATTTGTTACTGGCAATGATTGAATTTCTGAAACATAATAACCTGAACGTGGTTTTGAATATATAAATCCTTCATCTAAAAGTAACTGATAGGCATGCTCAATTGTAGTATGACTAAGTGATAAATGTTCGCTCAACTGTCTTTTAGATGGAAATTTATCGTTTGATTCATATACACCTTCAATTATCTGTTTTTTTAGCTTTTCATATAAAGAAATATATAATGGTTTCTTCTTCGTCATAAATCTGACCCCTAATTTTTTATTAAAATTGTACCTTTTTAAACATCAGTTTATATTTTAAAATGGATTTAATCAATTGAAAAGGGGTTTTATAAATGTCTAAAATTGTAGGATCTGAAAGAGTTAAACGTGGTATGGCTGAAATGCAAAAAGGCGGCGTCATTATGGATGTTGTTAATGCTGAACAAGCTAAAATTGCTGAGGAAGCTGGAGCAGTAGCAGTTATGGCCTTAGAACGTGTACCATCTGATATTAGAGCAGCTGGTGGTGTAGCACGTAGTGCCAATCCTAAAATTGTTGAAGAAGTAATGAATGCTGTTTCAATTCCAGTAATGGCTAAAGCACGTATTGGTCATATCACAGAAGCACGTGTATTAGAAGCTATGGGTGTAGACTATATTGATGAATCTGAAGTTCTTACTCCTGCAGATGAAGAATTTCATTTAAGAAAAGATCAATTTACTGTACCATTTGTTTGTGGTTGCCGTAATTTAGGCGAAGCAGCACGACGTATTGGCGAAGGTGCAGCGATGTTACGTACTAAAGGAGAACCTGGAACAGGTAATATTGTAGAAGCTGTACGTCACATGAGAAAAGTTAATTCAGAGGTTAGTCGTCTAACTGTAATGAATGACGATGAAATTATGACGTATGCTAAAGAATTAGGCGCACCATATAATGTATTAAAACAAATTAAAAAAGAAGGTCGTTTACCAGTAGTAAACTTTGCAGCTGGTGGTGTAGCAACACCTCAAGATGCTGCCTTAATGATGGAATTAGGTGCTGATGGGGTATTTGTGGGTTCAGGTATTTTTAAATCTGAAGATCCAGAAAAATTTGCAAAAGCTATTGTTCAAGCTACAACTCATTATCAAGATTATGAATTAATTGGAAAATTAGCAGCTGAATTAGGAACTGCAATGAAAGGCTTAGATATAAATAAAATCTCATTAGAAGAACGTATGCAAGAGCGTGGTTGGTAATTTATGAAGATTGGTGTATTAGCATTACAAGGTGCAGTACGTGAACACATTCGTCATATTGAATTAAGTGGTCACGAAGGTATAGCAGTTAAGAAAGTTGAACAATTAGATGAAATTGATGGCCTTATTCTCCCTGGCGGTGAATCTACAACTTTAAGAAGGCTTATGGATTTATATGGCTTTAAAGAAAAATTACAACAATCTGATTTACCAATGTTTGGAACTTGCGCAGGTCTTATTGTGCTTGCCAAAGATGTAGAAGGTGAGACAGGATATCTAAAAAAATTAGATATTACTGTTGCGCGTAATTCCTTTGGTAGACAAGTAGATAGTTTTGAAGCTGAGTTAGATGTTAAAGATATTGCAAAAGATATAGAAGGTGTCTTTATAAGAGCACCACATATTGTTAGTGTAGAAAATAATGTAGAAATATTAAGTTCTATTAGTGATAAAATAGTAGCTGTTAAGCAGGGGAAATACCTAGGGGTGTCTTTCCATCCAGAATTAACAGATGACTATCGTATAACTCAGTATTTTATTGAACATATAGTTAAATAAGAAAAAGAGGGTGGGACATAATTCCTAACAAAT
>NZ_KV821147.1:0-42773 GCF_001815595.1 Staphylococcus sp. HMSC070D05
GTTATTTATATTCCGGAACAATAACTCTCCAGTAATAAATATATTTTTTATGTATTTATGACTATTTATAAATATTGTTATATTAGGTTTACTTAGTGTTATCTTTACTTATATTTAGTATATATTTTTAAATAACGTATTCAAAATAAAAAACGCCACTCGTAAGTGACGTTTAAAACATATATTTAACTTGTCCGTGCGCTAACTCTTTAATACTTTTACCTTTATTCCATACATATACTTTTTTCAAACTTATTTAAAGTAAGATAAATATATAGCTACACTAACCATGATTAATGCAATTACTCCATGTAATATTAAATTTATCATTATCATTTTTCTATTCATATTTTCATTGCGGTTCATTCTTCTATAATTCATATTATACAAAAGTGTATTAATCACAGAATACATGAGTATAAACAATATCCCTAATAGAATAGCAACATATATATTCAATATGACTCACCTCAATAGTTTTTTAAGTCCATTTCACTGTATACTGTATTACTTATCTCAACGCAATATAATGCTTCTCTCAGCGTCTTAAAATGTAAAAAACGTCATCTTTAAGTGACGTTTTAAATGGCATATCCACATAGTTTACTCAAAAATCAAACGCTATTAGAATAATTTTAAGCGCTAAGATTAAAAAATGTAGTGACATTTATCAAAATTAAATTACTTTTAATAATTCATTAGATATTTTTGTACATATTATTAATCTATATTTCAGGATATAAACGATTAAAAATTATTACTTAATTACTAGATATGATTTTAATTTAGACTTCTAACTATATACTAACATTCTTTATTCGATTACTTGCACGATTAGTCTGATTTTCTTTATCAGAAAAAATAAATTTATTAAAGCGTCCGGAACATAAAGTTTCTGGATTCATTGTATTTGAGGTAGAAAATATACTTCATTGGACAACAAAGGTTAAGTATATAACTTATTTATATATTAAACATTACTTACCTAATTAAACTACGCAACCATAAGTAACTATTTATTCTCTTTTTTTCTTCTCTTACTTAATTTATATATCAAATAAATAACTACAACCGTAATCGTAAATAAGTCAAAAGACGATAAAAGTGATTTACCAAAAGATTGCTTTATCCAAAAGAAGCGAATTAGAAATAATAAAATTGATTGTATTATTAAAACAAAGAACATATTAATAACTGGTTTATCTTTAATGAAGTTATACACAATATAAGCCATACAAACAATAGTTATGATTAACATTAAAGTTTTTGCCATTGCTAATACTCCTTTTTAACTTTACATTAGCATATCAGTGTATTATTTGTATTTTAATAATTTCACTGCGCACATTTGCGCCACGAGATCACATTAGATAATATATTATAAAATTATAGATAATATTAAAAATTGAGGTGTATAAATGAAATATAGATTAATTGCAGTCGTAATATTCGCTATAATCGTTCTTATTGCTACTTTTTATATTCAACCTATGCTTAATACAGATAATCAATTAATTAACTTATTTTATATTGTATTTTTATTTGTTGTTGGTGCTATTTTAGGATATATAGGGCGTCGTTTAGATAATAAATAGCTGCGTTGCCATTTTGACTACGCAGAGAAGTCCCAAACGGCTTTTCTGAAGCACTAAACTAGTACTTCAGATTAGATAACCAACATGTCTGTTTTCCATTTATATTCTATTGATCGGACATTTTGGCTGTATTCGTCTTAATTTAGAGAACGAATATTTTCTTTTTCTAATGCACTAACTTAGTGCGTCAGCCTTTGTATTAATTAATAGGCTCATATTTGAGCCGATTAAAAGAAACGGTAATTAGTCCAACCGACCCACATTTGGATTGGTTAAACCACTTCCCTATTTTAAGGTACTGGTTATAAGCATACTTTTAAGTCCATTTGTTTTTGTATGAAATGTAAAATTTTGACAATTTATAAATAAAAAGACTGCACCCAAAGGATACAGTCAGTTTATTAAAGGATACTCGATCTGAGTAGTAAGTTTAGTAGCTGCATTTATTATCTTATAAAAGGCTCTAAATGTAAATAGAAAGCGCTTACTTTTGCGTTTTAAAAAATTTATATGTCGTATTTACATTTCTTTTTCATCTCTGTATTATTTCTATATAGTATCAAGACAAGAAGAAACTCGTTTCTCTCGTTTCAAAAAAACAAAAAAGAAAGGTGGAAATATGAAAAAGTTAGAAGATAAATCACAGATTACACTAATAATACAGTCACTAATTACTATCATCTTATTTTTTATCTGTGAAATGCTATTTTTTACATACCTAACTAAACCTATATTTTACCTAATAGCCATAATTTGTTTATTCCTAACTCTTGGATTATGTACTTTTTTTAAGTTTAATTTATTTTCCTTCAAAAGTTTAAAGAAAAAAGAATTAGCTATAATCATAATTAGCTTTCTAATTCTGGAAATATCAACATTTTTAATAACTAGCTTTGCTTCTATACCTGCTAACGAAAGTGGATTAAACGAAGCAGTTAATCATTCAAAATTCTTCATAGCAATAATTACATTAGGGATTTTTGGACCGATAATAGAAGAATGTATTTTTAGAGGAATTTTAATTAAAGTTATGTTTCAAAAAAAACAATGGCTAGGTGTAATAGTATCTATAATTTTATTTACGCTTTCTCATGGTCCAACAAACGTAACAGATTACATAATTTATAGTATCCCAGCAATCATTTATTCAATAAGTTACTATAAAACTCAAAGATTAGAGATACCGATCATAATTCATATATTAAATAATTTATTAGCAACTTTATATTAATATCGCTTTATTCCAATTGCTTTATTGACCTTGAGCCTCCGAACCCTTAACAAACCCAAAACTTGTCGAATGGTCAGCTTAATAGCTCACGCTATGCCGACATTCGTCTGTAAGTTTAGTTAAGGATTCTTCTCAACATCAATAAATTTTCTCGGCATAAATACATATTTTAATTATTAATTATTTCATAAATCAAAAGTAAAATTGACGATATTAAAAGTAATACGCTAGATAAAACCTCTAATTTTTTATCCTTTTTATCACTCACTGTATTTTTTATAAGCGCCACAATTGCAATTAATATTAAAAGCGTACAAAAAATATGAATAACCAAAAAGATGCCTCCCTTTTAGTAAAACTTATCACAAGAACTACTTAAATCTTAAAATACCCTTGTTTGCAATTTTAAGGTACTTTTTAGAGCGTTCAAGGGTATTTTATATATTTTTTTTTATACCCAAAACGATTTAATGGCTCTTAAAACACAAATGAGAGTCAAATTTAAAAATCAGAAAAACAAACCTTTACTCTAGATACTAACAAATTAAATTCTTATTTAATACTTAATATACAAAACGCGTAATTAATCTTTACACATAGTCTATAAGTATTTCTAAACGTCTGATTATAGCTTCACATTTACGTAATATACTTGTTTTACTTATGCTGAAGTAATCGGCTATATCTTTCTAATCGTAACAGTCAATCGTACACACCTAATATCTAAAGCGCATAATCTCTTTAGCTTCATTGTCCGCTTCATCTATTAATTGATTTAAATCATTAACTATATTACACAATCTCTCATACTTATTTTTCATACCTATGCTGTTTGTTTCACTGTTAGTATCATTTAATAATTCAAAGTGAGTAAACTTCATCTCTTTTCGATATTGCTCCATACATTCTATAATATATTTGAATATGCCGTTATGTTAAAAATATACTAAATTGTCTAAAAATAAGAAATAAAAGCAATGGATAAAATATGTAAAAAATATAACTTTAAAAAAATTAAAATTCATGGTTTTAGACATACTCATTGTTCATTATTATTTGAAGCGGGCTTATCTATTCAAGAAGTGCAAGATAGACTCGGACACGGCGATATTAATACAACAATGGATGTTTATGCTCATATTACCGAAAAACCACGCGAAAAAGTTGTTGAGAAGTTTGCTAATTATATTAGTTTTTAACAATAACGTATTCAAAACGTATTCAATTTATAATCACTAAAAAAACAACAAGCTAGAAACCGCATAGTTATAACGTTTCTAGCTTGTTGTTACAAGTTATTTATATTCCGGAACAATAACTCTCCAGCCATGTTTATCTTCTAATTTACCACTTTGGATACCAGTGTATGTGTCATATAATTTTTTAGTGATTTCGCCAGGTTCATTATGATTAATCACAATTTCTCTATCTTCATATTTTAATGTACCTACTGGAGAGATGACCGCTGCCGTACCAGAACCAAATACTTCTGTTAATTCGCCTTTATCGTAAGCTTCGAATAATTCATCAATAGATACTTTACGTTCTTCTACTTCATAGCCTAATTCTTTTGCTAATTCGATAATTGATTTACGTGTAATACCAGGTAAAATACTACCATTTAACGCAGGAGTTACTAATTTGCCATTTTCAACAAAGAAAATGTTCATACTACCTACTTCTTCAACATATTTTTGTTCAACGCCGTCCAACCACAATACTTGATCATATCCTAAGTTATTCGCATTGGTTTGTGCTAATAAACTTGCTGCATAGTTACCTGCTACTTTAGCAAAACCTACACCCCCACGAACTGCACGTACATATTCATCTTCAACATAAATTTTTGTTGATTTTAATGTATCACCACCGTAGTAAGCACCTGATGGAGATAAGATAATTAATAATTTATATTTTTTAGAAGCACGAACACCTAAAATACCTTCTGTAGCGAATACGAATGGACGGATATATAAAGATTGCCCCTCGCCTTCTGGTACCCAATCACGTTCGATATCAACAAGTTGTTTCAAACCATCTAATAATAATTCTTCATCTACTTTAGGCATTTCTAAACGCGCCAATGAATCATTGATACGTTTGAAGTTTTGATCTGGACGGAATAATACGACCTCACCATTATGTTTATATGCTTTTAAACCTTCAAATACAGCTTGACCATAGTGTAAACTTTGTGCTGCTGGAGAAATTTCAAACGGTGCATAAGGAACAATTTTTAATTCTTGCCAACCGCCTTTTTCTTCATCATAATCTACACTTAACATATAGTCAGTGAAATATTGCCCAAATCCAAGATTTCCTTCTGGTTTTTCTTTAAGTGTGCCACGTTGCTCAAATTTAACTTTTTCTGACATGTTGAAGCCTCCTAATATATTTCATGAATAAGATTTAATATAAATTATAGCAATCTCATATAGTCTATTCAATAAATTTTCTAAAAATTCAAACTAAATAAAAAATGAAACCCTTTTCTTTTTTTACACTCTAAAAGAGAGTCAAATTTCGAAGGCACCTTTTTAATTATGAACTTATGTCTTTTCTTTATTTTCTTTAATCGCTTGTATCATTGTTTCTGTCATTTTAGCTAAATGATACTTTGGATTAAAGCCCCATTCTTTTCGAGAATAACTGCTATCAATACTATCTGGCCATGCATCTGCAATCGCTTGTCTTACTGGATCGACATCATAATCTAATGTAAATTCAGGAATATGATTTTGAATTTCTTTCTTAATCATCTCCGGTTCAACACTCATTGCGCTTAAATTATAACCATTGCGTGTTACAAGTGTCTTACTATCCGCTTCCATAAGTTGAATAATCGCATCAATGGCATCGTCCATGTACATCATATCCATATAAGTATGTTTAGCGATATAGCTCGTGTAGTGACCATATCTAACCGCTTCGAAATATATTTCTACTGCATAATCTGTAGTACCTCCCCCTGGCTCTTTGACATGTGAAATGAGTCCTGGAAATCTTACACTACGTGTATCAACACCAAATTTTTTAAAGTAATATTGGCATAATAATTCACCTGCAACTTTATTTATCCCATACATTGTGGTCGGTTGTTGAATCGTATTTTGAGGTGTGTTTTTCTTAGGTGCAGACGCTCCAAATACCCCAATTGAGCTTGGCATAAAGAAATGTAAGTCATACATTCTTGCAGTTTCTAAAGCATTCATTAACCCCCCCATATTTAAATCCCAAGCCTGCAACGGTTCTTTTTCAGCTGTTGCAGAAAGTAATGCAGCCATATGCATAAGTGTATCTGCTCTAAAGTCTTCTACTACAGCCATCATTGCGTCACGATCTGTTACATCAAGTAATTCAAATGGACCATCACTAATCAATGAATGTGGTTCTAGCTCTTTAATATCAGTGGCTAATACATTATTTTTCCCATATAATTTTCTACATTTTAGTACCAATTCAGTTCCTATTTGGCCTAGTGCTCCTGTAATTACAATTCTCTTCATTGTCATTTCTTCTTTCGTCTTATATATCCTAATAGTGTCTTTTTAGAACTCCTCATATTCATAGATTCACTATATTATAACAATGCATACACATATCATTAAATCGTACGTTTTGTTTGTTAATTATTTTTAAAAGGAGGCTAATATGAAGAAATATTTTGTATCACTCTTATTGATTTTCTTTATATAATAAAAATACCGTATCAGTCATGTCTACATTATAACTGATACGGTATCTATGTTTTATACAGTATATGGTTAATTATTTTGTTGAGCTTTTTTATAAAAGTATTGTGCCACTACTATATCTACAATAGCTAAACCTACTGATTTAAATACTGTCACTTCTTCATTATCATCACGTCCAGATATTTTTCCACTTACAATATCTCCTAGTTCACCATGTAGTGATCGCTCAGTAAGGATGCCTTCTTCTAATGGTACTTTTAAATCACCTGTTTCTTCCATTGCTGCTTCTGTAGATTCAACAACGATTTTATTAGCAATCAACATCGTTTCTGAAGGTAATTCTTGCATTTCAGGTTTAAATGAACCTACTGCATTTAAATGAACGCCTGGATGTAATGAATGAGAATACACCGGTTTATTTGAATTTGTAGCTGTCACAATAATATCTGCGTTTTCCATGGCTTGATCTGCTTCATCGAAGACTTTTGTTGGCACATGATACGTTTGTTTTATAAATTCAGCCAAATTTTCAGCTTTAGCTCTTGTACGACTCGAGATATGAAGCATTTCAATATCTCTTACTGCTAATATCGCTGCAATGAGCCCCTCAGCTTGATCTCCAGCGCCAATCACACACAATGTTTTTGCATCTTCACGCGCTAAATATTTTGTAGCTACACCAGAAATGGCGCCCGTACGAATCTTAGTTAAATAACTACCATCAAGTACAGCAAGGGTTTCTCCTGTATCATAATCGCTCAGCAAGACTGACCCAGTAATTGTTTTTTTATCTAGTTTAGGATTATTAGGTGCGAAAGTGACTGTTTTAATACCGACAATATTTAATTCATCTGATAAAGCTGGCATCACTAAATATCTATTTTCTTTATTAAAAGGTAACACATAACGTAATGGCGTTTCAGTTTTTCCTTCTGAAAACACCTGTAACGCATGACCGACTTCCTCAATAACTTCTTTCATATCTAATAAGTTTTGTTGATCTTGTTCATTTAAAACGAGCATTTCATAGACCTCCGCTATTTGGATATTGTTAAATAATAAATTAGAAGTAGCAATCCTTCAATTCAATCATTATATATTCTAATCCACTGACTATTAATATTTTTTATAGATGTTATTAACTTATTATTGTGATGATATAAAATTGATGATATCTTAATATTATAAATAAAAGGTACAATTTATATAGTAAAGTGCCTTGCGATTTCATAACAATATGAAACTATTTATAAACTTTTGACACCCATCACTTTTCTTATGAGAAAAGTGATTTTTTTATATCTTCCTATAAATGATTGCTATAATATCTGTGTTTCAATCTATAACACCTTCATTATAATAGGTCGCTTTATTATCTAAAAATACTTTTAAACTGTGATTATAGTATGTAAGATTTTGGTCTGCTTCTTCGATGGTCATCCATTTTGTTTCTGAAATTTCATCTTTCATTTGTATATCTATGACTTCATTTTTAATTGTAGCTTTAAACATAATAAATAATGTGTGTACATTCATTTGAGTGGATTTACCTTCATTAATACTTACGATATCTCCAATCTTAGCATTAAGACCTGTTTCTTCCATTACTTCACGTTTCAAAGCTTCAATTAACGTTTCTCCCTTTTCTACCTTTCCTCCTGGTAATGACCATCCCCCGCCATCTGTATTATTAACAAGTAATACTTTTCTTTCTTGATTTTGTATAAGCGCATATACGACTTTTAAATCTTTCACAGTTTCACCTTCCATCATTTGGAATTTCAAATCGACTTACTGGCTGGCCGTTTTTTTTAATATACGAATTAATTTCATATCCTCCATGTTTTTTTATTACTTTTTGTGAAGCATCATTATAAGGATGACATGTCATCAATACTTTATGTATCCCCATTTTATTTAGCCTTTTTAGTGCTTCTTCTAACATGCTTGAAGCATAACCATTTCCTCTGTATGGTTTGGCAACGCCATAGCCTACATGTCCTCCAATGTTTTTTAATTTATCATTAAGTTCATGACGAATATTTACTGCACCAACAATCTCATTATTTTTAAAATAAAATAATGTTGTAGAAGGAACGGTATCTATATTTATGGGTGGATGATGCAATTGTTCTACCATTTGTTCAAAAGATTGATAATGTGCTACATCGACATTAGATGGAATAATGTTCTCATTGTTATCATACCAATATTGTAAATATCGAATTAAACTTTCTTTGTCTTTATATTCTAGTTTTCTTAATTCAAGCATGCCTACCCCTCTTTTTTACAATTAGTGTACCACTAAAAATGAAAAACAATCCATTTATACAATCAAACTAATAGATTACTCAAATTAATTAAATGCTTATTTAATAATATTTAACCCTTTTCCAATTTTTTGATACTTTAAGTGCATGATCTAACATTTTTAATGCGTGCTACATAATCACCTACGACACCGATAGCTTTAGAGAATGTACCAATTTAGAAATTACTTTTATCTTGTAAGCCTAAATGTTTACTATTCCTACATCTTATCTATTACAACTGAACCATGTGCATCATCTTTTCTCTTTTGTTATTGATTCATCATCATTTATTATCATCATAATCATTTTATGTTATAAGACAATTCATTCATTTAATATCTGTTAGTCTGTCTTTTATTAAAATTATAATGAGTGACTACTGAGTTTTAGTAGAATTTGTTATACTAAAACTCATAATAATTAGGAAGAAGTGGTCAATGTGTTTGATTGGTTTCAATTAGCCAGTGAAAAAGAAAATAGAATGATTCAAATGCGTCGTTATATGCATCAATATCCAGAGCCTTCATTTGAAGAAACGTGGACACATAACTACATTCTCAATCAGTTAAGTCATTTAGACTGTGAGATTGTGTCACCTGTAGGACGAAATGGTATCAAAGCAACTTTTAAAGGAAAAGAAAATGGTCCAACTATTGCATTTCGTGCAGACTTCGATGCATTACCAGTCCAAGAATTAAACGAAGTTCCATATAAATCTAAAAACGATGGTTTTATGCATGCATGTGGTCACGATGGTCATACCGCTATTTTATTAGGTGTTGCTGAAATTGTTCACGAACATCGTCACTTATTAAAAGGAAATGTTGTATTTATTTTTCAATATGGTGAAGAGATTATGCCAGGTGGCTCTCAAGAAATGATTGATGATGGCTGTTTAAAAGATGTTGATAAAATTTATGGTACTCATCTTTGGAGTGGTTATCCTACTGGTACAATTTATTCAAGACCAGGTGCAATCATGGCTTCTCCAGATGAATTCTCGATTACTATTAAAGGTAAAGGAGGACATGGTGCTAAACCTCATGAAACAATTGATCCAATTGTCATTATGGCTGAGTTTATACTAAGTGCTCAAAAAATCGTTTCTCGTACCATTGATCCTGTAAAAGAAGCAGTATTAACCTTTGGTATGGTACAAGCAGGTTCTTCTGATAGTGTTATTCCAGATTCGGCATTTTGCAAAGGGACCGTACGTACATTTGATACAGAACTACAAGCTCATATTCAAGAGAAAATGGAAAAGTTATTACAAGGTCTTGCATTAGCGAATGATATCACTTATGACATGGAATATATTAGAGGGTATTTACCAGTTCATAATCATGAAGAAGCTTATGAAACAGTTAAACAAGCGGCAAATGATTTACATTTACGTTTTAATAAATCAGAATTGATGATGATTGGTGAAGACTTTTCACACTATCTAAAAGTCCGACCTGGCGCATTTTTCTTAACCGGATGTGGTAATACTGACAAAGGTATTACAGCCCCACATCACAATCCACATTTTGATATTGATGAATCATCATTTAAATATGCTGCAAGTGAATTTCTTAAAATCTTAGAACTTGAAAGAGTTTTTTAATTTATTGTTAAATATGTATCGTAAATCTTAGAATATAAACGATTGAAACAGCTCATAGATAGTATTTATCTATGAGCTGTTTTATTAATATTTTTTACTAAATGAAAGCACAGTAAACTTATGTCTTATTTTCAAATAAAAAAAGACTCCCAATAAGGGAGCCTTTCATATCAAATAATAAATTATTCGAAGATTTCAGTTACAACGCCTGATCCTACAGTACGTCCACCTTCACGGATTGAGAAACGAGTACCGTCTTCAATCGCGATAGGAGCGATTAATTCTACTGTCATTTCAACGTTGTCGCCAGGCATTACCATTTCAGTACCTTCTGGTAAGTTAACAACACCAGTTACGTCAGTAGTACGGAAATAGAATTGTGGACGATAGTTAGTGAAGAATGGAGTATGACGTCCACCTTCATCTTTTGATAAAACATATACGTCTGCTTTGAATTTTGTGTGAGGTGTAATTGAACCTGGAGCAGCTAATACTTGACCACGTTGTACATCTTCACGAGCAACACCACGTAATAAAGCACCGATGTTGTCACCAGCTTCAGCGTAGTCTAATAATTTACGGAACATTTCTACACCAGTAACAGTTGTTTTAGAAGTTTCTTTGATACCAATAATTTCAACTTCTTCACCAACTTTGATTTGACCACGTTCAACACGGCCTGTAGCAACAGTACCACGACCAGTGATTGAGAATACGTCCTCAACTGGCATCATGAATGGTTTATCAGAGTCACGTTCTGGAGTTGGAATATAATCGTCAACTGCTTGCATTAATTCTAAGATTTTTTCTTCGTATTGAGCATCGCCTTCTAAAGCTTTTAAAGCTGAACCAGCGATTACAGGTACGTCGTCACCTGGGAAGTCGTATTCAGATAATAAGTCACGTACTTCCATTTCAACTAATTCTAATAATTCTTCATCGTCAACCATGTCAACTTTGTTTAAGAATACTACTAATGCTGGTACACCAACGTTACGTGATAAAAGAATGTGTTCACGAGTTTGTGGCATTGGACCATCAGCAGCAGATACTACTAAGATACCGCCGTCCATTTGAGCAGCACCAGTGATCATGTTTTTAACATAGTCAGCGTGTCCTGGGCAGTCAACGTGAGCATAGTGACGTTTGTCAGTTTGATATTCGATGTGTGCAGTATTGATTGTAATACCACGTTCTTTTTCTTCTGGAGCGTTATCAATCATATCATATGATTGTGCTACAGTATCACCATTTTTAGCTAATACAGTTGCGATAGCAGCTGTTAAAGTAGTTTTACCATGGTCAACGTGACCGATAGTACCAATATTGGCATGTTCTTTTGAGCGATCAAATTTTTCTTTTGCCATTATTAAATCTCTCCTATTCTAGTTAAGTTATTTCAATATTATCTCTCATGATAGTTACTCACTATCATGAGACATAATGATTGTTCTAAAAAGAATTCATAGTTCTTTTATAATGCATTTTGGATAAAAAATCAATTCATAAAGATGAATGCTTAATTAATAAGCTCAAGCTGTATTTTACCTAGATTTTTTAGTTAAAACAAGTTATATTATTCACCTTTATTTTTTTTGATAATTTCTTCGGCAATTGATTTTGGAACTTCTGCATAATGATCAAAGTACATAGTGTAAGTACCGCGACCTTGAGTGTTAGAACGTAATGAAGTTGCATAACCAAACATTTCTGAAAGTGGTACATAAGCGTTAACAACTTGTGCATTACCACGTGGTTCCATACCATCAACACGTCCACGACGAGCTGTTACGTCACCCATGATATCACCCATATATTCTTCAGGCATTTCGATTGTAACTTTCATCATTGGTTCTAAGATAACTGGATCACATTTTTTAGCAGCTTCTTTAAGTGCTAATGATGCAGCAATTTTGAAGGCCATTTCTGATGAATCGACATCATGGTATGAACCATCAAATAATTTAGCTTTAACATCAATTAATGGATAACCAGCTAATACACCGTTTTCCATAGCATCTTTAAGACCAGATTCAACTGATGGAATGTATTCACGAGGAACTACACCACCAACGATAGCGTTTTCGAATTCGAAACCTGCGCCAGTTTCATTTGGAGTGAATTCAATATGAACATCACCATATTGTCCACGACCACCTGATTGACGAGAGAATTTACCTTGAACTTGAGCAGATTGTTTAAATGTTTCACGATATGAAACCATTGGTGCACCTACGTTACATTCAACGTTGAATTCTTTTTTCATACGGTCTACTAAGATATCTAAGTGTAACTCACCCATACCGCCGATGATAACTTGTCCAGTTTCTTCATCAGTATGTGCATGGAAAGTAGGGTCTTCTTCTTGTAATTTAACTAAAGCTTGAGTCATTTTATCTTGGTCAGCTTTAGACTTAGGTTCTACTGATAAGTGAATAACTGGTTCTGGGAATTCCATTGATTCCAAGATAATGTCATTTTTCTCACCACATAAAGTGTCACCAGTACCTGTTTCTTTAAGACCTACAGCTGCAGCGATATCTCCTGAGTAAACAGTATCAATTTCTTGACGAGAGTTCGCATGCATTTGTAATAAACGACCTACACGTTCACGTTTGTTTTTTGTTGAGTTTTTAACGTATGAACCAGATGTTAACATACCTGAATATACACGGAAGAAAGTTAATTTACCAACATAAGGGTCAGTCATAACTTTGAATGCTAATGCTGCGAATTCGCCATTATCGTCAGCTTTTGCAATGACTTCTTCATCAGGATTTTCAGCACGATGACCTACGATAGGTTTAACATCTAATGGTGATGGTAAGTAATCAATTACTGCATTAAGCATTAATTGAACACCTTTGTTTTTGAATGCTGTACCACAAAGTACTGGGTAGAATTCTACGTCAGTAGTTGCTTGACGGATAGCATTTTTTAATTCAGCTACTGAAATTTCTTCGTCACCAAGATATTTTTCCATTAATTCGTCGCTAGTTTCTGCAACTGCTTCGATTAAGTTAGAACGAGCTTCTTCTGCTCTTTCTTTGTGATCGTCAGGAATTTCAATTTCTTCAATTTCTGTACCTAAGTCATTTGTATATTTGAAGCATTTCATTTCAACTAAGTCGATGATTGCTTCAAATTCATCTTCGGCACCAATTGGTAATTGGATAGGTGCTGCATTTGCTTGTAAGCGATCATGTAATGTGCTTACTGAATACTCAAAGTTTGCACCAAGTTTATCCATTTTGTTAACGAATACAATACGAGGAACACCATAAGTAGTAGCTTGACGCCAAACAGTTTCAGTTTGAGGTTCTACACCTGATTGAGCATCAAGTACAGTAACCGCACCATCAAGTACACGTAGTGAACGTTCAACTTCTACAGTGAAGTCTACGTGTCCTGGTGTATCGATAATGTTAACACGGTGGCCTTGCCAAGAAGCTGTTGTTGCAGCTGATGTGATTGTAATACCACGATCTTGTTCTTGTTCCATCCAGTCCATTTGTGAAGCACCTTCATGTGTTTCACCAATTTTGTGGATACGACCTGTATAATAAAGAATACGTTCAGTCGTTGTAGTTTTACCAGCATCGATGTGAGCCATGATACCGATATTACGAGTGTTTTTCAAAGAAAATTCTCTAGCCATTGTTTTTCTCCTTCCAGTTATTACTGAATAAGTACTATAGAATATGGCGATGCCCTAAGCATGAACCATTTTACTTGGTAAACCAATATGACGGAACACACTCAGGGTTAAAGCTTTAATCTTACCAACGATAGTGAGCGAATGCTTTGTTCGCTTCAGCCATTTTGTGAGTGTCCTCACGTTTTTTGACTGCACCACCTGTATTATTAGCAGCATCTAAGATTTCGTTAGCTAAACGATCTTCCATAGTTTTTTCACCACGAAGACGAGCATAGTTTACTAACCAACGTAATCCTAAAGTCGTACGACGTTCTGGGCGCACCTCAACAGGTACTTGGTAGTTTGAACCACCTACACGACGCGCTTTTACTTCTAATACTGGCATAATGTTGTTAATAGCTTCTTCGAATACTTCTAAAGCATCACGACCACTGCGTTGTTCTACAAGGTCAAATGCAGAATAAAGAATTCTTTGTGCTGTTCCGCGTTTACCATCTAACATAATTTTGTTAATTAATTTTGTAACTAACTTAGAGTTATGAATTGGATCTGGTAATACGTCTCTTTTAGGTACTGATCCTTTACGAGGCATTATAAAGTCCTCCCTTCCTATTATAGTATATTCTTAAAAATTAATAGTAAAATTTACACAATCTTAAACTTAATTTTTAGGTTTTTTAGTTCCGTATAATGAACGTCCTTGTCTACGTCCATCTACACCTGAAGTATCAAGTGCACCACGTACAATATGGTAACGCACACCAGGTAAGTCTTTTACACGTCCACCACGTACAAGTACAACACTGTGTTCTTGTAAGTTATGGCCGATACCAGGAATGTAAGCGTTGACTTCAATGTTGTTTGATAAACGCACACGAGCGTATTTACGTAATGCTGAGTTAGGTTTTTTAGGTGTCATTGTGCCTACACGAGTACAAACACCACGTTTTTGAGGTGAGTTTAAGTTAGTAAATTGTTTCTTTTTACTATTGAAACCTCTGTTTAACGCTGGTGAATCTGATTTTTTAGATTTACTTTGTCTAGGTTTACGTACTAATTGGTTAATAGTTGGCATTGAATGTCCTCCTCTCTTCATTTTTTAATTCCACACATCCAGGTGGTTCATTTTTAGGTTAAATAAAATTTAGTAAGTGTAAAAACTTACTAATTCTCATTCAATAACGCAACAATTGTCGCATTAACATTAATACCTACTGCTTTTCCTAAAGCCGATTTGCTTTCGAAATAAGTAATCGGTATGTTTTTATGACTGATTTGGCTAAATACTTGAGATAATAAATATATCTCAACATCTTTAGCAATAATCAATGATGCCACTTGATCTTTTTTCAACGCTTTTAACGTTTGTTTAAGACCAACTACAAAATGTTGTTTGTTAAAGCGTGCAACTTTTTCATTAGACATTAAATATCCTCCAAAGTTCTGCTTGCATCAACCTTTACAATAATAACACTTTATATAATAATTAGTCAACATTTTTTATCATTTTCTGTAAATATTAAAAGAAAAGAACTTGGAACAAATTAAAGTTCCAAGTTACTTTCACATTAATTACTCAGTCACTTCTGCTTCGTCATCTTCAGCAACTGGAGTACCCACTTTATCGTATTTAACGTCACTATAACGTCTCATACCTGTACCAGCTGGGATAAGTTTACCAATAATTACATTTTCTTTAAGTCCAAGTAAGTCATCGCGTTTACCTTTAATAGCAGCATCAGTAAGTACACGAGTAGTTTCTTGGAATGAAGCTGCAGATAAGAAGCTTTCTGTTTCAAGAGATGCTTTAGTAATACCAAGTAATACTGGTTTTGCAGTAGCTGGGCGTTTACGTTCTTTAAACGCTTCTCTATTAGCATCAGTAAAGTTATGAATATCTACTAATGAACCTGGTAGAAGTTTAGTGTCACCAGCTTCAATAATTCTTACTTTACGTAACATTTGTCTAACCATTACTTCAACGTGTTTATCATCAATTTCTACACCTTGCATACGATAAACTTTTTGCACTTCTTTAAGTAAGTAGCTTTCAGTCGCGTTTAAACCAGCAACTGCTAAGAAGTTCTTAGGTTCAATAGAACCTTCAGTTAACACTTCTCCACGTTCTACTGATTGACCAATTTCTACTTTAATTCTTGAAGTACCTGAAGCAAGATAAGATCTTGTTTCATTAGCGCCTTTAATCACAATTTCTTGTTGACGATCTTTTGCTAATTTAATATCTTCAACGACACCTTCGATTTCAGTAATTACCGCTTGGCCTTTAGGGTTACGTGCTTCAAAGATCTCTTGGATACGAGGAAGACCTTGAGTGATATCACTTCCTGCTACCCCACCTGTATGGAAGGTACGCATTGTAAGTTGAGTACCAGGCTCACCAATTGATTGAGCGGCAATAGTACCAACTGCTTCACCTACTTCAACTTTTTCACCTGTAGCAAGGTTTTTACCGTAACATTTTTCACATACACCATGACGCGTATTACATGTAAATGCTGAACGGATATACATTTTTTCAATACCTGCATCTGTAATTTTCTTAGCAATTTCAGGTGTGATTAATTCATCAGGACGAATAATGACTTCATCCGTTTCAGGATGACGAATTGTTTCTTTAGAATAACGTCCTTCAATACGTTCGATAAATGGTTCAATCATTTCTGTACCTTCTTTAATATCAGAAACTAATAAACCACGATCCGTACCACAATCTTCTTCACGAACGATAACATCTTGTGCAACATCAACAAGACGACGAGTAAGATAACCTGAATCGGCTGTTTTAAGTGCTGTATCGGCAAGACCTTTACGCGCACCATGAGTTGAGATGAAGTATTCTAATACTGTTAAACCTTCACGGAATGATGAAGTAATTGGTAACTCAATAATTTTACCTGATGGCGCAGCCATTAATCCACGCATACCGGCTAATTGTGTGAAGTTAGATGCGTTACCACGGGCACCTGAGTCACTCATCATAAAGATTGGGTTTGTTTTTTCAAGTGATTGCATTAATTCGCCTTGAATTTGATCTTTAGCATCTGTCCAAATTTCAACAACTGCGTTGTAACGTTCATCTTCAGTGATTAAACCACGATTAAATTGTTTAGATACACGTTCTACTAATTTTTCGTGTTCATCTAAAATTTGTTGTTTATCTGGAAGTACTACGATATCAGATACACCAACTGTAATGCCGGCTTTAGATGAGAACTTGAATCCTAAGTCTTTCATGCGGTCAAGCATCATTGATGTATCTGTGATGCTAAATCTGTTAAATACTTCAGCAATAATATTACCTAGGAATTTTTTGTTGAAAGGTGCAGTAAGTTCTTGCTCTTCGAAGTAAGCTTTAAGACCACCTTCACCTAATTGTGTTGGATCAACAAAATATTTATCAGGTGTTTTATCTTCTAAGTTTTCTTGAGTAGGTTCATTAATATATGCAAATGAATCTGGAATGATTTCATTAAAGATTACTTTACCTACAGAAGTAGCTAAAATTTTATTATTTTGTTCTTCAGTAAATGTAGGATTATTAAGTGAACGCGCATGTAAACCTATACGAGTGTGTAGATGAACATAACCATTTGCATATGCTTTAAGTACTTCATTTGTATCATTAAAGATTATACCAGTATTTACGGCATCTTTACGTTCTAAAGTTAAGTAATAGTTACCTAATACCATATCTTGTGATGGTGTAACAACTGGCTTACCATCTTTAGGGTTCAAGATATTTTGTGCCGCTAACATTAGCATACGTGCTTCAGCTTGTGCTTCTTTAGATAATGGTACGTGTACTGCCATTTGGTCACCATCAAAGTCAGCGTTATAAGCTGTTGTTACAAGTGGATGTAAACGGATTGCACGTCCTTCTACTAAAGTAGGTTCGAAAGCTTGAATACCTAATCTGTGAAGCGTTGGCGCACGGTTAAGTAATACTGGGTGTTCTTTAATCACATCTTCTAATACATCCCACACTTCATCATCCATGCGTTCAATTTTACTTTTCGCATTTTTAATATTTGTTGCGATTTCACGTTGCACTAATTCTTTCATTACGAAAGGTTTAAATAATTCAAGTGCCATTTCTTTTGGAAGACCACATTGATACATTTTTAAGTTTGGTCCTACCGCGATAACTGAACGACCTGAGTAGTCAACACGTTTACCAAGTAAGTTTTGACGGAAACGACCTTGTTTACCTTTTAACATATGTGATAAAGATTTCAATGGTCTATTACCTGGACCAGTTACTGGACGACCACGACGACCATTATCGATTAATGCATCCACTGCTTCTTGTAACATACGTTTTTCGTTTTGAACGATGATACCAGGAGCACCAAGATCTAATAAACGTTTCAAACGATTATTACGGTTAATAACACGACGATATAAATCATTTAAATCACTTGTTGCAAAACGTCCACCATCTAATTGAACCATGGGACGAATTTCTGGTGGAATAATTGGTAGTACATCTAAAATCATCCATGAAGGATTGTTTCCAGAATTTCTAAATGATTCCACAACTTCTAAACGTTTAATTGCACGTGTTAATCTTTGTCCAGTTGCTGATTCTAATTCATCACGTAATGCTTTTAATTCTTCATCTAAGTCAATTTCTTCTAATAGGTCTTTAATACCTTCTGCACCCATTTTTGCCACAAATTGACCTGGGTATTTATCATAATATTCTCTGAATTCAGCTTCAGATAATAATGATTTTTTTTCTAATCCAGTTGGACCTGGGTCTACAACCACATAAGAAGCGAAATAAATAACTTCTTCTAATGATCTTGGAGACATGTCTAATAAAAGACCCATGCGACTTGGGATACCTTTAAAGTACCAGATGTGAGAAACAGGTGCTGCTAATTCAATATGACCCATTCTTTCACGACGAACTTTAGATTTTGTGACTTCTACACCACAACGGTCACAAACCATGCCTTTGTAGCGTACACGTTTGTACTTACCACAACTACACTCCCAGTCTTTTGTAGGTCCAAAAATTCTTTCACAGAAAAGACCATCTTTCTCAGGTTTCAAAGTACGATAGTTAATTGTTTCTGGTTTTTTCACTTCACCATATGACCAAGAACGGATTTTTTCAGGTGAGGCTAAACCGATTTTCATATAATGGAAATTATTTACATCAATCAAGGAGCCTACCTCCTTCAATTTAGATTAGCTGTGCTATTTGATTGATTTACATTTACTGAAACTGACATCAGATCCATAAGATGCACATCAGTGCGCAATCTAAATCTTAATGAGATTAAAATTACGCAACTCATGTTTATTCATCTTAAATTTATATTTTTATTATTCGTTAGTTTCTTTTTGAGTTTCTGGAACATCTTTTTGTTGTAAATCTACTTTGCGCTCAGTTGCATCTTCATCATCAACATCGGCCATTTCGATTTCATTATCATGTTCATCCATAACTTTTACATCTAAACCTAAACTTTGTAATTCTTTCATCAATACTCGGAATGATTCAGGAACACTTGGTCTTGAAATGTTTTCACCTTTAACGATAGATTCGTATGTTTTAACACGACCTACAGTATCGTCAGATTTATAAGTTAAGATTTCTTGTAATGTGTATGCTGCACCATAAGCTTCAAGTGCCCATACCTCCATCTCACCGAAACGTTGTCCACCGAATTGTGCTTTACCACCAAGTGGTTGTTGTGTAACAAGTGAGTAAGGTCCAGTTGAACGTGCATGCAATTTATCGTCAACCATGTGAGCAAGTTTAAGCATATACATTACTCCAACAGAAATACGGTTATCAAATGGTTCACCAGTACGTCCATCATATAATACTGTTTTACCATCACGTGCCATACCAGCCTCTTCGATTGTAGACCATACATCATCGTCGTTTGCACCATCGAATACTGGAGAAGCAACATGAATACCTAAGTTTTTAGCAGCCATACCTAAATGTAACTCTAAAACTTGTCCAATGTTCATACGTGATGGTACACCTAGTGGGTTTAACATGATATCGATTGGACGTCCATCTGGTAAGTAAGGCATATCTTCTTCAGGAACAATCTTAGAGATAACCCCTTTGTTACCATGACGACCACACATTTTGTCCCCAACATGGATTTTACGTTTTTGAACGATATATACACGAACAAGTTGGTTCACACCTGGTGATAAAGTATCATCGCCTTCTTCACGATTAAATACTTTAACGTCTAGAACGATACCACCTGCACCATGTGGCACACGTAATGACGTATCACGAACTTCTCTTGCTTTTTCACCAAAGATGGCGTGTAATAATCTTTCTTCTGCAGTTAATTCTGTGACACCTTTTGGCGTTACTTTACCAACTAAAATATCTCCATCTTTAACTTCTGCACCAACGTATATAATACCACGATCGTCTAAGTTTTTAAGTGCATTTTCAGAAACGTTAGGAATATCACGTGTGATTTCTTCAGGTCCTAATTTAGTATCACGTGCTTCAGATTCGTATTCTTCAATATGAATTGAAGTATATACATCATCTTTAACTAATCGTTCACTCATGATAACGGCATCCTCGTAGTTATATCCGTCCCAAGTCATGAAACCTACAACGACGTTACGACCTAATGCCATTTCTCCTAATTCCATTGAAGGACCATCAGCTAAAATTTCATTATATTCTACAACGTCACCTACAGAAACGATTGGACGTTGGTTATAACAAGTACCAGAGTTTGAACGTTTAAATTTAGCTAATGGGTAACGATCTAATTCGCCTTCATGTTCAGTTCCATTTTCCTCAACTAAACGACGAACTAGGATTTCATTAGACTCAACATGTTCAACACGACCTCTATGTTTTGCAGTAATTGCTGCACCAGAGTCACGAGCTGCCACATGTTCCATACCTGTACCCACAAATGGAGCTTCAGGATTCATCAATGGTACTGCTTGACGTTGCATGTTCGCACCCATTAATGCACGGTTAGAGTCATCGTTTTCAAGGAATGGAATACAAGCTGTCGCTGCTGATACTACTTGTTTAGGAGATACATCCATGTAGTCCATTTTTTCTTTTGCCATAACAGTGTTGTTACCACGGAAACGACATACCACTTCATCATCTAGGAAACGACCATTTTCATCTAAACGAGAATTGGCTTGTGCAACTACATAGCTATCTTCTTCATCAGCAGTTAAATAATCAATTTGATCAGTAATTGAATTGGTATCAATATCTACTTTACGATATGGTGTTTCGATAAAACCAAATTCATTTACACGTGCATAACTAGATAATGAGTTAATTAAACCAATGTTTGGTCCCTCTGGTGTTTCAATTGGACACATACGACCATAGTGAGAGTAGTGTACGTCACGAACTTCCATTTGTGCACGTTCACGTGTTAAACCACCAGGTCCTAAAGCAGAAAGACGACGTTTATGTGTTAACTCTGCTAATGGGTTAGCTTGGTCCATGAATTGAGACAATTGAGAACTACCAAAGAATTCTTTAATTGAAGCAATTACAGGTCTAATATTAATTAATTGTTGTGGTGTAATTGAATCAGTATCTTGAATAGACATTCTTTCGCGAACGACACGTTCCATTCTAGATAAACCAATTCGGAATTGATTTTGTAACAGTTCACCTACTGAACGTAAACGACGATTACCTAAATGGTCAATATCATCTGTATAACCAATACCATTCAATAAGTTAAAGAAATAACTCATTGAGGCAATAATATCCGCTGGTGTAATACATTTCACTTCTGAATCAGGTAATGCATTACCAATCACTGTTGTAGTGCGTTCTTCTTCATCGTTTGGAACATACACTTTAATTGATTGAATTTCTACAGGTTCATCAATAACGCTACCTTCTAACTCGAACACTTCACTGTTTGCATTTGACTCTAAAACATTCATAATTTCGTCTAATTTACGACGATCTAAAACTGTTCCTTCTTCAGCAACAATTTCCCCTGTTTCGCTGTCAACGATTGGTTCAGCTAATTTTTGGTTAAATAAACGATGTTTTAGATGTAACTTTTTATTTGTTTTATAGCGACCAACACTTGCTAAATCATAGCGTTTAGGGTCGAAGAAACGTGAATATAATAAGCTTTTTGCGTTTTCAACTGTTGGTGGTTCACCAGGACGTAAACGTTCATAGATTTCTAATAAAGCTTGTTCAGTATTTTCAGTACTATCTTTTTCAAGCGTATTACGTAAGTATTCACTGTCTCCTAGTAAATCGATAATTTCTTGATCACTAGAGAATCCTAAAGCACGTAATAATACTGTTAAAGGTAATTTACGTGTTCTATCAATTCGAACGTAAACGATGTCTTTAGCATCTGTTTCATATTCTAACCACGCACCACGGTTTGGAATAATCGTTGCGTCGTAATTTTCACGTCCATTTTTATCTATTTTTTCATTAAAATATACTGATGGTGAACGTACTAATTGTGAAACGATAACACGTTCTGCACCATTAATTACGAACGTACCAGTATCTGTCATCAATGGGAAGTCACCCATGAAAACTTCTTGTTCTTTAACTTCACCAGTTTCTTTGATAATGAGACGTACTTTAACACGAAGAGGTGCAGCATAAGTAGCGTCACGGTTTTTTGATTCTTCTAAATCATATTTTGGTTCACCTAATCTATAATCCACAAATTCTAAAGATAGGTTTCCAGTGAAATCTTCAATTGGTGAAATATCACGGAACATTTCTAATAAACCTTCTTTTAAGAACCAGTCATAAGATTTAGTTTGAATTTCTATTAAGTTAGGTAATTCTAATACTTCTGAAATTCTCGCATAATTTCTACGTTTACGATGTCTTCCATATTGGACAACTTGACCTGCCAAACAGATTCACCCCTCAAATATTGTGTTGAACTTATGCACAAAATTTCACATAACAAGACAAAAAGAAAACGGCAACACAATTGATGACACCATTTTCGATTCTTTTCTTATTCTTGTTTATCGTGCTCATTTTGCGTAAAAGTACACACTTGTTGAACATAAATTTTTACATTTTATAACTATATCAGAATACCATTTTGAAATCAACCTTTTTGGCTCTTCAGTATATAGTACCCTTTACTTTTGTTCACAGTTTCTACATTATTAAATATTTCTTCCATTTTCTTTTTAGCAGAAGGCATACCTTGCTTTTTCTGAATGACAACATAGAGTTCACCTTGATTTTTTAGCTTTTGATATGCTTCTTCAAAGATTCGATGAACAACATTTTTCCCAGCTCTAATCGGCGGATTTGTTAATACAAAGTCAAAGTATTCATTCTCAACTTGTGACAGACCATCACTTTCTGTAATGATAACATTATCAATTTGATTTTGCTTTTTGTTCTTTTCAGCTAAATGTAAAGCTCGATGGTTCACATCCACCATAGTAATTTGATGGTGTGGTGACACTTTAGCAATCATTAAACCAATAGGACCATAACCACAGCCAACATCAATGATACGTTTACTTGGACCTGGTGGATGTTCATTTAAAAACGTTTGTACTAATAAATCTGACCCAAAGTCTACTTTTCCTTTTGAAAAAACGCCCGCATCTGTCGTTAGTTTTAACTGAGATTTATGATAAAAGTATTGAATTGTTTTTTCATCACTTTGTACTTCAGGATTTTCATCATAATAGTGACTCATGATTTCACCTCTTTATTTGTTCATCTATTTTATTAGAAAATGAATTAAAACCCCGTTATCAACAATAACGGGGTTTTAATTTCTCAAAGAATGCAAGTAATCATTAACGCTTTCACTCTATAAAGTGACTAAGTTAAAATGATTTACTTATATATTAAGTTAAGATACTAGAATTATTTTAATTCTACAGTAGCTCCAACTTCTTCTAATTGTTCTTTAAGTTTTTCAGCATCTTCTTTAGCAACAGCTTCTTTGATTACTTTAGGAGCGTTGTCTACTAATTCTTTAGCATCTTTTAAGCCTAAGCCAGTTGCTTCTTTAACTGCTTTAACAACTTTGATTTTTGAAGATCCAGCTGAAGTTAATTCAACGTCAAATTCAGTTTTTTCTGCGGCAGCATCTCCGCCACCAGCTGCACCAGCTGCTGCTACAGGAGCTGCTGCTGTTACACCAAATTCTTCTTCAATTGCTTTTACTAAATCGTTTAATTCTAATACTGACATTTCTTTAATTGCTTCAATGATTTGTTCTTGATTAGCCATTTTATTATTCCTCCATTTATTTTAAAATTTTATGCGCAATTATTCAGCGCTTTCTTCTTTTTGTTCTCCAACAGCTTTAACCGCATAAGCGAAGTTGCGTACTGGAGCTTGTAATACTGATAAAAGCATAGATACAAGACCATCGTGTGAAGGTAATGAACCAACAGTTTTAACTTCTTCTGCTGAGATAACGTTACCTTCCATAACGCCTGTTTTAATTTCTAAAGCTTCATGTTCTTTAGCAAATCCTGAGATCACTTTCGCTGGAGCAACTACATCATCAGTAGTTGTAGCGATAGCTGTAGGACCAGTTAAGAATTCATCTAAGCCTTCGATACCTGCTTTTTCAGCTGCACGACGAACTAATGTGTTTTTGTATACTTTATACTCAACACCAGCTTCACGTAATTGAGCACGTAAATCAGTTACTTCCGCAACAGTTAAACCACGGTAGTCAACGATAACAGTTGAAACTGAATTTTTAAGTTGTTCAGCGATAACGTCAACTTGTTGTTTTTTAGCTTCAATAATAGCAGACATTCAGACACCTCCATTTTTATTTTTGGTGCTTTTTTAATAAAAAAAGCACTTTCTACCCACGGCAAAAAGTGCTTGAAAGATCATTATAATAATCATCACGTTCAAGTCAATTTTAGCCTCGGTAGGATATCGTTTTAAGTTAAAAATTAACTCCTACTGTCTTAGGTAAAATAATCACAATAAATAATATAACTTGTTTATTGTAATATGTCAATTGTTTTTTTAAAAAAGACTGGCAGAAAATGATCTTATTTTTTCAAAATAAGCAATGATTATCTACCAGTCTATAATCTATTAATAAATTTGAAATTAAAGTTTAAATGCTGAAGTATCTACTTTAACTCCAGGACCCATTGTTGTAGTTACAGCAACAGATTTGAAGTAAGTACCTTTAGCAGATGCTGGTTTAGCTTTAGCTAAAACATCTTGTAAAGCATTAAAGTTTTCAACTAATTTTTCTTCGTCGAAAGATACTTTACCAATCGTAGCATGTACAATACCTGCTTTTTCAGCACGATATTCAACTTTACCAGCTTTAATTTCTTCTACAGCTTTTTTAACGTCCATAGTTACTGTACCAGTTTTAGGGTTTGGCATTAAACCTTTAGGTCCTAATACACGACCTAATTTACCAACTTCACCCATCATGTCAGGTGTAGCTACTACTACGTCAAAGTCGAACCAACCTTGTTGGATTTTTTGAGCATATTCAGATTCACCTACGTAATCTGCGCCTGCTTCTTCTGCTTCTGTAATTTTATCACCTTTAGCGAAAACTAATACACGTTGTGATTTACCAGTACCGTTTGGTAGCACTACTGCACCACGGATTTGTTGGTCATTTTTACGTGTATCAATACCTAAACGGAATGCTACTTCAACTGATGCATCAAAGTTAGCGATACTAGTTTCTTTAGCTAATTTAATTGCTTCTTCAACACTATAGTATTTAGTACGGTCAACTTTATTAGCTGCTTCTTGATACTTTTTACCTTTTTTAGCCATTTATTGTTCCTCCTTTAGTGGTTTTAGCGGAATTTCCTCCCACGCTTACTTGTGTGATTTACACAAGTTAAGAGCAGATAACAGATGATGTCAATAATAAATACTAATTTACTAAAGACTAATCATAGACAATATATGTTGTCGTTTCTGTTACCTGCTATCGTCTATCAGTTTATTTCAAATTCAAACTAATTTTCATTTAATAATTATTGTACAGTGATACCCATACTACGTGCAGTACCTTCGATAATACGCATAGCTGCTTCTTCGTCTGCAGCGTTTAAGTCTTGCATTTTTGTTTGAGCAATTTCACGTACTTGATCTTTAGTTACTGTAGCAACTTTAGATTTGTTTGGTTCACCAGAACCTTTTTCAACGCCAGCTGCTTTTTTAAGTAGTACTGGAGCCGGTGGAGTTTTAGTAATGAATGTAAATGAACGATCTTCATATACACTGATTTCTACCGGAATGATTAAACCTGCTTGTTCTTGTGTACGTGCATTGAATTCTTTACAGAATCCCATGATGTTCACACCTGCTTGACCTAATGCTGGACCAACTGGTGGTGCTGGGTTCGCTTTACCTGCAGGAATTTGTAATTTAACTACTTTTTCTACTTTTTTAGCCACGATGTGCACCTCCTTGATATCGTGATGTGGTCACAGGGCTCAGTTTTGCCCTCCCACTCATAAACATTTCGTGACGAAATGAGCGTTCTAAAAACGCGACCACATTATTTTAACATTAAACTTAATTAAAAATCAATAGTAAAATTTCATCTTTTTAAGCAATTCATACTTTATAACTTAAACTGATCATAATTTTTCGATTTGATCGAATTCTACTTCAACTGGTGTTTCTCTACCAAACATATCGACTAATACAGTTAATTTAAATTTATCTGCTTCGATTTCTTGAACTTCACCAACTTGATTTGCAAATGGTCCTGATTTGATGCGGACTTGTTCACCTACATCTAATTCTACATCAATTGTTTTTTCTTTAAGTCCCATTTGTTTTAAGATGAATCTCATTTCTTCAGGAAGTAATGGATTAGGTTTTGAACCTGCACCTGCTGAACCAACAAATCCTGTAACACCTGGTGTATTACGTACAACATACCATGATTCATCTGTCATAATAAGCTCTACTAAAACATATCCAGGGAATGTCTTTTTAACTTGTTTTTTTGCTTTCCCATCTTTAACTTGTGTTTCTTCCTCTTCAGGTATGACAACTCTAAAAATTTGCTCTGTCATATTCATTGATTCTACTCTTTTTTCTAAATTCTTTTTAACTTTATTTTCATATCCAGAATACGTATGCACTGCGTACCAACGCTTAGCCCCAACTTCTTCAGACATGTTGTCACTCCTTACTCTTATCTAAATAATTGAATTAAATTACCAATACCTACGTCTAATACCCAGAAAAAGACCATAAAGAAAATTACTGTAGCTACTACAATGACAGTATATTTAAAAAGTTCTTCTTTCGTAGGCCAACTTGTTTTTTCCATTTCGCTTTTAACGCCTTGGAAGAAACTTTCTTTATTCTTACTTGCGTCTTTATCTTTAGCCATAACCTTACCTCCGTGCTCTTCAAAGTATATACCTATAAGCTAATTACTTTGATTCTTTATGCATCGTGTGTTCATTACATCTAGAACAATATTTCTTCAGTTGTAATCTCTTAGCTGATGTTTCTTTTTTAGGTACATTATAATTTCTGCTACCACAAATCTCACAAACTAAAGGTACTTTTCTCACATCAATTCACCTTTGCTCATACTAATACCAGTATACTATACATAAACTTATAATAAACTGTCAAACTCGTACTAAAATACTTAACGTTTATATTTTAACAAATATTGTTTCATTTTTATTTTACAACGTTGAATACTATTGTAAACTACTTTATCTTTTACATTTAGTTTTTTTGCTATTTCTGATGGGGAATAATCAAGTAGAAGTAAATTTGCCACTTCTCTTTCAAACATACTTAACTTCTTAAAACTATCTATCAATTCTTCTTTACTTAATCTAGTTAAATATAGTGCTTCCGTCCTTTTTATCATTTGATTCAAACGATATTCTATTACACACTCATTGATTAACAATTGTTGAAGTTGATTAAACGTATAACGTTTTCTCCAAAAATCTTTTTTTACAGAATAAACGAGACGATTTAAATAATGTTCGAATGGAACATTCGTATTAAAATTAAATGTGTGTAAAGCTAAATATATCTTTAACGAGGTATCTTGAATTAAATCTTCTAGTTCTTGATGATCTATACCTAGCCTTCTAAACTTCATCATAAGTTTAGGACGTATCACATTCATTATATTTGCGAATAACTGTTCTTTCTCCAATGTATTTTGGCTATATTGAAAAGCTTTAAATATATCTTCTAGTTGTCGAAAATGATAAGTCATATACAAAACCTTTCTTTATAAGTTAGGCACATTGTATAAGACGCATCTTTTAAATGGCAAGACTGTATTATTTATGTTTTTTACCATAGCCTCGTCGTATTTTTTCAAATTCTGCAAGTACATCTTTTGATAACGAAATTCGAGTTCTTGGTTTACGTTCATTAAAATCATCTACTGATTTACTAACCGTCATTGCATTCTCTTTTAAATCTCGCCACATTTCTCTAGATGAAACACGATATGCACCTGCTCCAAAAATAGCATGTTGCTCGCTCATATCACTGGTCACTACTGTAATATGTGTCGTATGTTTATTGTATAAATTATATACATAACGCTCAATATAGCTATCTGCAGTTTCTTTTTCTTTCGTAAAAACTGTTTTAACGCCATGATAAATGTATTCTCTTTCTATACCAGATTGTTCATATGCATCAAATACACATACAATCTCATCAGCGACAACTGCATTGTAATTGGCAATCACATCTAAGAGTTGTTCACGTGCTTCCTCTAAACTTTCTCTTGCTACTTTACTCAATTCCCTTGATTGACCAATCATATTGTAACCATCAATAATTAGATATCTATCTTTCATTGGGTGTCTCCAATTTGATGTCGTTTACGATATACTTCATACATCATTAAACTAGCAGCTACAGAAGCATTTAAGCTATTAACATGGCCTACCATAGGAATTTTAATATAGAAATCACATTTATCTTTAACCAATCTACTCATACCTTGCCCTTCACTACCAATTACGATAGCCAATGGCATATCAGCAGCCATATTGCGATAATCTGTAGCATTATCCGCTTCAGCGCCTGCTACCCAATATCCATTATCTTTCAACTCATCAATTGTTTTTGATAAATTTGTAACACGCATCACTGGGACATGTTGAATCGCACCTGTTGACGCTTTTGCAACAGTTTGTGTGAGCGCAACAGAACGTCTCTTAGGGATAACAACTCCATCTACTCCGCTTGCATCTGCCGTTCTAATGATCGAACCAAGATTATGTGGATCTTCTAACCCATCTAAAATAATTATTGTAGAAAGGCCTTCTTTTTCTTTTTGAGATTGAATAAACTGATCAAAATCTGCATATTCGTATGGTGCAATAAGTGCAGCTACACCTTGATGCGGTGCATTTGCTAAATTATCTAATTTGGATTTTGGAACAGTTTGTATAATCAATTTCTGTGCTTTAGCATTTTTTAAAATATCATTAATTTGCTGCTTTCTTATTCCTTCTTGTATCCAAATTTTATTTATTGTATGACCAAACACAATTGCTTCTTTAACAGCGTGTCTACCGACAATAACGATATCTTCCACTATGTTCACTACCTTTCATCAACAATTTGTACAATCATATCAAGTAACGCATCTAATCGTTCATTTCGATGGTCTAAATAAAGAAATCCTATAATAGCTTCTAAACCTGAACTTTTACGATACGTTTGTATATCTGTATTTTTAGCTTTCGTATAACTTTTAGCGTTACGCCCTCTTCTAACAATATCTCGTTCTTCTTCAGTAAACCATTCTTTTGTGATTAATACCTCGAGCGTTTGTGCCTGGCTTTTTGCAGACACATATTGTTTCGATACTTGGTGTAAGCGATTTGGTTTACTCTGTAATTTAAGCACAATATATTCGCGTACATGCTGGTCTAATACAGCATCTCCCATATAAGCTAACGTTAATGGGTTCAATAGCTTTGCATCCATATTAACCTCTTCTAAATCTTACACCTTGAGGCGTATCTTCAAGAATAATATTTTGTTCTTTTAGCGTATCTCTAATTTCGTCAGCTCGAGCAAAATCTTTATTTTTACGTGCTTCATTACGTTCTTCGATAAGTTTTTCTATGTCTTCATCAAGTAATACATCATTTTCTTTTCCTTCTAATGGCACACCTAATACATCACTAAAAATTTGATATACTTCTTTAAAGCGCTGAATCACTTGAGTAGATGTTGTATTTTCCAACACATATTTATTAGCTAATTTCGATAAATCATACCATGCAGTTACAGCGTTTGCTGTATTAAAATCATCATCCATTACAGCTTCAAATTGTTTTAAAATATCATTAATTTGATCAATATAGTCTGTCTGTGTTTCTAAATCAGTTGCGATTGCTTCTCTTTCTTTAATTAATTGATAACTATTGCGTATACGCTCTAATCCACTTTTAGCAGCATTCACTAATTCAAGGTTATAGTTGATTGGACTTCTATAGTGAACACTAATCATAAAGAAACGTAATACATCTGGATCAATTTCTTTAATAATATCGTGTACTAAAATAAAGTTACCTAATGATTTACTCATTTTTTCATTATCTATATTAATAAAACCATTATGCATCCAATAATTAGCAAAAGGTGCATGATTGTGTGCTTCAGATTGCGCTATTTCATTTTCATGATGTGGAAATTGTAAGTCTGATCCTCCTGCATGGATGTCAATTGTTTTTCCCAATTCATGATAAGCCATTACAGAGCATTCAATATGCCATCCTGGACGTCCTTGTCCAAATGGGCTCTCCCAACTAATTTCTCCAGGTTTTGCTTTTTTCCATAGCGTAAAATCCAATGCATCCTCTTTTTGTTCACCTGCTTCTATACGAGCGCCAACTTTTAAATCATCAATAGACTGATGACTTAATTTACCATATCCATCAAATTGACGGGTTCTAAAATACACATCTCCATTACTTTCATATGCATAACCGTCATCTACAAGTTGTTTAATGAAGTCAATGATTTCATCCATATGATTCATTACTCGTGGATTAGATGTCGCTCTTTTAACATTAAGTGCCCCTACATCTTCATAGAATGCCTTGATATATCGATCAGCAATTTCTGGCACACTTTCATTTAATTCTTTAGAACGATTAATGAGTTTATCATCTACATCAGTAAAATTAGATACGTAATCAACCGTATAGCCTTTATATTCAAAATATCGACGTACGACGTCATAATTAATTGCTGGACGGGCATTACCGATATGAATGTAATTATACACTGTAGGTCCACATACATACATTTTCACCTTACCAGGTTCAATGGGCTTAAACGCCTCTTTTTGACGTGTTAAAGTATTATATAATGTAATCATCTTTAATCTCTCCATTCTTAGCTTTTTCCAATTGTCGTTCTAGTTGCTTAATTTGTTCAAATAAAGGATCAGGCAAATTACGATGATCAAATGTTTTCCCAATTCGTTTTCCTTCTTGTTTAACAATATGACCTGGAATACCTACAACTGTTGTATAACTTGGCACAGATTGTAAGACTACTGAATTCGCACCAATATTAACATTAGAATCAATTTGGATATTTCCTAAAACCTTTGATCCTGCTGCAATTAAAACATTATCTCCAATATCTGGATGACGCTTTCCTTTTTGTTTACCTGTACCTCCAAGTGTCACGCCTTGATAAATCGTTACGTTATCTCCAATCGTACATGTTTCACCAATAACTACACCCATACCATGATCAATAAATAGACGTTTTCCAATTTTCGCTCCAGGATGAATTTCAATTCCTGTAAAAAAGCGAGATACTTGTGAAATCATTCTCGCCAAAACGTAGTGTTTTTTATTATATAATTTATGTGCAATTAAGTGACTCCATACCGCATGCAAGCCTGCATAAGTTGTGATTACTTCAAATGTTGTACGTGCTGCAGGGTCTTGTTCAAATACCATTTTTACATCCTCTTTCATTCTTTTTATCAAGACGCTCGCCTCCCCATTTTCTATATATTATGAATATCTTACAGTCCATGTATCATTCAAATATTTAAAAAAAGCGCCCCTAACATTAACTGCTAGAGGCGCTATTGCACGGTTCCACTCTTCATTTTAGATAAAGTAAGTTGATGAACATACTAGTCTACCTTATCATACTCATTTCTATATTTAATTGAACATTCAAAGGTGCATTCGATATAGATAATGATATGCTCACAGCAACCGCATACTCTCTAACAACATTATCGTATATTTACTAATCCTTTAACTAACATATGTTTAATCTTATCATAAGAAGTTTTTTATAAAATTTCAAGTTTAAACATGTGTGTCTGACTTATTATATTAACATTGTTTTAAACATATTTTTTTAAACGAGATAGTACTTTTTCTTTTCCTAATACTTCAATTGTATTCGGTAATTCAGGACCATGCATTTGACCAGTCACTGCTACACGAATAGGCATAAATAATTGTTTACCTTTAATACCAGTTTCTTTTTGTACTTCTTTAATCGTTTTTTTAATTTCAGCAGCTTCAAATGGTTCAAGCGCTTCTAATTTACCATATAAATGAGACATTAATTCAGGAACTTGTTCGCCATTTAATACCTCTTGTTCTTCTTCACCTAATTCAGGCATATCATGGAAGAACATTTCTGATAACGGAACAATTTCTCCTGCATAACTCATTTCTTTTTGATAAAGACCAATTAATTTGCGTCCCCATTCTTTATCTTCTTCACTTGGATTTTCAGGAATTAAATTTGCTTTGATTAAGTGTGGTAAAGCAAGCTCAAATACTGTTTCTGTATCTTTTGTTTTCATATATTGGTTGTTAACCCAAGCTAATTTTTGTCTATCAAACATTGCTGGAGATTTAGAAAGACGTTGTTCATCAAAAATCTTAATAAATTCTTCTTTAGAAAAGATTTCATCTTCACCTTCAGGAGACCAACCGAGTAAAGCAATAAAATTGAATAACGCTTCAGGTAAATAACCTAAATCACGATATTGCTCGATAAATTGTAAAATTTGGCCATCTCGTTTACTTAATTTTTTACGTTGTTCATTTACAATTAATGACATATGCGCAAAACGTGGTGGTTCCCAACCAAATGCTTCATAAATCATTAATTGCTTAGGTGTATTTGATACATGATCATCTCCACGAATAACATCAGAAATTTCCATGTAGTGATCATCTACTGCTACCGCGAAATTATACGTAGGGACGCCATCTTTTTTCACGATAACCCAATCTCCAATATTATTAGAGTCAAAAGAAATTTCTCCTTTAACTATATCATCAAATGTATATGTTTTATCTTTTGGAACACGGAAACGAATAGCGGGTTTGCGTCCTTCAGCTTCAAATTGTTGACGTTGTTCTTCGGTGAGATGTGCATGTTTACCGCCATATCGTGGCATTTCTCCACGAGCAATTTGAGCTTCACGTTCTTCTTCTAATTCTTCTTCAGTCATGTAGCATTTGTATGCTTTATCTTCATCTAATAATTGTTGAATAAGTGGATTATAGATGTCTGCACGTTCAGATTGACGATAAGGACCATGACCTTTGTCTTTATCGATAGATTCATCCCAATCTAATCCTAACCATTTTAAGTTATCAAATTGTGAAGATTCTCCATCTTCAAGATTTCTTTTACTATCTGTATCTTCAATACGTACTACAAAATCTCCATCATAATGTTTAGCAAATAAATAATTAAATAATGCAGTTCTTGCATTTCCGATGTGTAAATATCCAGTTGGACTTGGCGCATATCTTACTCTTACGCGTTCACTCATTCGTTTCACTCCTAATTTTGTTATTCATTCTTTATAGCGAATGATTTCTTTCATTAGAAAAAAGTTATCCCAAACAATCTTTAAAGAGTCGTTTTTGAATAACTTTAACTTCTAATCTATACTTAGATCAACTTCGCATTTCCTTATTATTGTAGCATTAATTGGCTGGTTTGATAAGTCTATTGCTGTTGTTGTTACGTTACTCATCAATAGCTCATAACAAAAAATGTTATACGATCATTCATCAATGACTACGTTTCACATGAAACCCTTTTCCTATTAACTTAAGGACTCCTCTATAGTCTTAGCAAATATAATACGACCAGAGGATGTTTGTAATAAACTAATAACTTCTAATTCAACCTGTTTACCTATAAGAGATTTAGCATGATCTACAACAACCATTGTTCCATCATCTAAATATCCTACCCCTTGGCCAGGTTCTTTACCCATTTTAGTTAATAAAATATTAAGTCGGTCACCTTGATGAACATTGGGTTTAATTGCTTCTGACAAATCATTAACATTTAATGCAGTAATCCCTTGAACATGACATACCTTATTTAGGTTGAAATCGGTTGTAATGACATGAGCATGATAGACTTGAGCTAATTCAACTAACAGTTTGTCAATATCACTATGAGATTTTTGAGGGTGAATCACACGAGTTGGATAGTCTAAATCATAAAGTTGATTTAAAATATCTAATCCACGTTGTCCTTTTTCACGTTTAATACTATCATTAGCATCTGCAACTACTTGCAATTCATTTATAACTCCTTGAGGAATAAGAATTTCTCCATCTATAAATCCACATTTAATAATATCTAAAATTCTTCCATCAATAATTGCACTTGTATCTAACAGTTTAGGTATGGCGCTTATATTGTTTTTAGACATTGAACGTGCTATATTTTCTGGCAAAAACATAAGCATTTCATCACGCTTTTTCAAACCAAACTGGAATCCTAAATAACATAATAATAATGTAATAATAATAGGCACAAGGTGATTTAATATAGAATTTCCTATCATTTCTAAAATAAATGAAGCCATTACTGAAATAAATAAACCAACGACTAATCCTAGTGTAGCAAACAAAATTTCAACTGCACTACGTTGCATAATCCACATTTCAGCTTTTTTAAGTAATCGTGTTATTTTATTAATAAATAAGCCAAATATTAGAAAAAATACCGTCATCCCTATTAAACCATCAACATAATGATTAGTATAAATGGGATGGTGGTTAATACCTAAATCATTTAAAATTTCTGGAATTAACATAATTCCAAATGATGCACCAAGAATGATGTAGATTATAATAATAATTCCTTTTAATACCTTCATACGTTATCACCCCTTTACATGCCTATGATGAGCGATTACTAAACGCATATTTCAAAGCATCATGTACCGTTGTCACGCCAATGACCTGAACACCTTCTGGGAATGTCCATCCCCCTATATTCGTTTGGGGAATAATCACTCTCTTAAATCCTAGTTTTGCCGCTTCTTGTACACGTTGCTCGATACGCGATACTCGTCTTACTTCACCAGTTAATCCCACTTCACCAATATAACAATCCAAACCATCTACGGCTTTATCTTTAAAACTTGAAGCAGTCGCTACAATAATACTTAAGTCCACAGCTGGTTCAGTCAGTCTCACTCCACCTGCTACTTTAATGTAAGCATCTTGTTGTTGTAAAAGATAATTTTCTTTTTTCTCTAAAACAGCCATCAGCAAGCTAAGTCGATTGTGATCGATGCCTGTGGCCATTCGTCTTGGATTATTAAATGTAGTAGGTGTTACGAGAGATTGCACCTCAATCAATAGTGGTCGTGTACCTTCCATAGTAGCCACAATTGTTGACCCTGGAACATTTGTCGAGCGTTCTTCTAAAAACATTTCTGAAGGATTGTGTACACCTTTCAAACCACTTTGTTTCATTTCAAAAATACCCATTTCATTCGTTGAACCAAAACGATTTTTAACTGCTCTTAGAATTCGATAAGCATGATGTTCATCACCTTCGAAGTATAAAACTGTATCTACCATATGTTCCAATAGTCTTGGACCAGCAATTTGTCCTTCTTTTGTTACATGACCTACTATAAAAGTTGCGATATTCATTTGTTTTGCAATATTCATTAAACTTTGTGTACTTTCTCGGACTTGTGATACTGAGCCGGGTGCTGAACTAATCTCAGGATGATAAATAGTTTGAATTGAATCGACAACAAGTATATCTGGGCGCTCTTGTGCCACGGTTTGATGAATAACTTCTAGATCTGTTTCAGCTAGTACATTTAAATTACTAGAGTCTTCCTCTAGACGGTCTGCCCGCAATTTCGTTTGATTTAGTGATTCTTCACCCGTGATATAAAGTACATTGAGTTTTTGTGATAACGATGCACAAATCTGTAATAATAATGTAGATTTCCCAATACCAGGGTCGCCGCCAATCAGTACGAGTGATCCACTAACAATTCCGCCACCAAGTACACGATTAAATTCTTTAGATTCCGTTTGAACTCTCGGTGTTGCCTCATGCTTAATACTATTTAATTTCTGTACTTTTGCTTGTGTTTCTTTTGCCTTTACGCCATGCTTTGGGTTGGAAGTCTTTTCAATAATTTCCTCCATTTGATTCCAAGCACCACAATTCGGACATTTTCCCATCCATTTAGGAGACTGATATCCACAAGCCATACATTCGAAAATTACTTTTTTCTTGGCCAAAACTGCACCTCCGATTTTTTTGAACACATCTATTTTATATGTATCCAATTATAATGACAAATGTAAATATATATATGAATGAAAAGAAGAGCCTAGGATTTAATGACTCCTAGACTCTGAATTTAAGTTCATTTTATTCTTCTGTTGCTGGTTCTTTTGTATCTTCTATATTATTTTCTTGTTTATCATGAATATCATATTTGAATTCATTACCATCATGATCAATTGTGACTTCTTTTCCTTCAATTTGATTACCATCGAGTATCAATTCACTTAAATTATCTTCAACCGTTTTTTGAATTGCTCTAATTAATGGACGAGCACCGTATTCTGGATCATAGCCTTCTTCAGCAATTTTTTCTTTAGCTTTATCAGTAACTACAATATTAATATCTTGTTCTGATAAACGTTTTGTTAATTTATTTACCATCATAGTCACAATTTCTTTAAGTTCATCTTTTGTTAATTTATGGAAAACAATAATATCATCTACACGGTTTAAGAACTCAGGACGGAATGAATTTTTAAGTTCTTTCATCATAGTTTTACGAATTGTTTCATAATCTTGTCCTTCAGATGCGCCGCCGAATCCAGCGAAACGTTGATCTTGTAGTTCTTGTGCTCCTACATTTGATGTCATAATAATAACAGTATTACGGAAATCAACTTGACGTCCTTTTGTATCAGTTAGATGTCCATCATCAAGTACTTGTAATAAGATATTAAACACGTCTGGATGTGCTTTTTCAATTTCATCAAATAAGATAACAGAATATGGCTTACGTCTAACTTTTTCAGTTAATTGACCGCCATCATCATGGCCTACATAACCAGGAGGCGCTCCAACTAAACGACTCACAGCATGTTTCTCCATAAATTCACTCATATCAACACGTATCATTGCGTCTTCTTCACCAAACATTGATTCAGCTAATGCACGTGCAAGTTCTGTTTTACCTACACCAGTTGGTCCTAAGAAAATGAAACTACCGATTGGACGTTTAGGGTCTTTTAGGCCTGCACGTGCACGACGAACTGCTTTACTAATAGAAGTTACTGCATCGTTTTGTCCAATTACTCGATCATGCAATGTTTCTTCTAAATTAAGCAAACGATCTGACTCTGTTTCATTAATTCTAGTTAATGGAATACCTGTCCATCCTGCAATAACTTCAGCAATATCTTCTTTAGATAATGACGTTGATTGTCCGCCTTGAGATGTCTTCCATTCGTTTTTAGCATCTTCATATTGTTTTTCAAGTTTTGATTGTTTATCTCTTAAGTTAGCTGCATTTTCAAATTCTTGTGCATGGACAGCAGCATCTTTTTCATTTTTAACTTTTTCAATTTCTTGTTCAATCTCTTTTAAATTACTTGGAGTTGTGTGACTTTTTAGTCTTACTTTTGAACTTGCTTCATCAATTAAATCAATTGCTTTATCTGGTAGGAAACGATCAGATACATAACGGTTACTTAATTTAGCAGCCGCTTCCAGTGCTTCATCAGAAATATTAATACGATGGTGAGCTTCGTAGCGATCACGTAAACCTTTTAGAATAGCAACAGTATCTTCTACAGAAGGTTCATCAACTTGAATAGGTTGGAAACGACGTTCTAATGCAGCATCTTTTTCGATGTTTTTACGATATTCATCTAATGTTGTTGCACCAATGCATTGTAATTCACCACGTGCTAACGCTGGTTTTAAAATATTAGATGCATCAATTGCACCTTCTGCACCACCAGCACCAACTAGTGTATGCAATTCATCAATGAATAAAATTACATTACCTGCATGATGGATTTCATCCATAACTTTTTTCAAACGTTCTTCGAATTCACCACGATATTTAGTACCTGCCACGACTGTTCCCATATCTAATGACATTACACGTTTATTTTTTAGCGTTTCTGGCACTTCATTATTTACAATAGCTTGTGCAAGTCCTTCAGCAATGGCTGTTTTACCTACACCTGGTTCACCAATAAGTACAGGGTTATTTTTAGTTCTTCGACTTAATACTTCAATAACACGTGTAATTTCTTTATCTCTACCTACAACTGGATCTAAAGTACCGTCTTTAGCAATAACTGTTAAGTCTCGTGCTAGCCCATCCAATGTAGGAGTGTTGTTTGATTTATTTGCAGTTGCATTTTTGGTATTCATTTCAGGACTACCTAATGCTTTCACTACTTGTGCACGTGCTTTAGTAATATTCAAATCTAAGTTAGCAAATACACGTGCTGCTACTCCTTCATTTTCACGAATTAAACCTAATAAAATATGTTCTGTCCCTACAAAATTATGATGCAATTTTCTTGCCTCATCCATTGATAATTCAATGACTTTTTTAGCTCTTGGTGTATAGTGCAATGTCCCTGAAAGTTCTTGACCATGACCGATTAATTTTTCAACTTCTTCAATAACTTTATCTTCAGTAATATTAAAACTTTCAAGTACTTTAGCAGCAATACCTTCTGGTTCTTTCATTAATCCAAGTAGTAAGTGCTCAGTACCAATGTTCGAATGATTTAAACGAATTGCTTCTTCTTGTGCATGTGCTAATACACGTTGTGCGCGTTCAGTTAATCTACCAAATAACATATCGTTTACAACCTCCTAATTTGTATGTTTTCTTAATATATTTGCTCGTTTTTCATTTACAGATACGTTTTCATCTTCATCATTATATAAAAACGCAGATTGGATACTTACCATTAATTCATTAAACTTAAAGTTATTTAAATTTAAATATCCTAAATCTATGCCTAACTTAATTTCACTTAATCTATATGACGCTTCTTCCATTGATATCATACGGCTATTTTGTAATATTCCTAATGAACGATAAATACGGTCAAGCGTCTCTAATTCACTATATTGTGTTAAACGTTCACGAAGTTGCATTTCTTCATTAATAATTTGTTGAACTACTTCTGTCAGCTGGTCGATAATATCTTCTTCTGTCTTACCTAATGTAAGTTGATTTGAAATTTGATAAATATGACCATAAACTTGTGAACCCTCTCCATATATACCTCGAATCGTAAATCCAAAACGATTAATTGTTTGTGCAATACGATTCATACGTTTCATTATAGATAATCCAGGTAAATGAAGCATCACACTTGCTCGCATTCCAGTCCCAATATTTGTAGGACAAGTCGTTAAATAACCTAAATCCTCATCGAAACTAATTTCTAATTGTTCATCAAGAATATCATCAATGTCTGAAGCCTTTTGATATAAATCTATCAGAGATAAATCATTACCCATTGCTTGAATTCGTACATGATCTTCTTCATTGATCATAATACTCAAAGATTCATCTTCATTTAATAACACCGCTGAAGCGGGTTGTTTAATCAATTCTTTACTAATTAGATGTTTAGCCACTAACTTCATCTTACTTTGTTGGTCCATGGTATCTAAACGCATTAAAGATAAATTAGGTAGTACATCTTGTACTTCATTGATTACTCTAAAACCTGCTTGTTCAGATGGAAACATTAAAGGATGAACATGATTTTCTAAGTTACGTGCTAAACGAATACGCGAAGACATTACAATGGGAGATTCATCTGTTTCTTTCATCCACTCACTAATATGTGCATCCATATCATTCATCATGCTCCATCTCACTTTCATGTTTCAAGGCTTTAATTTCATCTCTAATGATAGCTGCTTCTTCAAATTTTTGCTTTTCAATTAATATATTTAAGTAATTCGTTTTTTCTTCAATTTGTTTTTTTATTGCCAGTTTATGATGTGAAGATCGAGGCATCTTGCCTACGTGTTCAAATTGTCCACCTTGTACTCGTCTTACAATATCAACAATATCCTCTTTAAATACTGCATAGCAATTTGCACATCCAAATTTACCAACATGAGCTATATCTTTCAATGTCATTTTACATGTAGGACATCGTTTTTCTTCTTGAAATGCTACTTCATGAAAATTTAATCCGTGTTTAGTTGCTAAATGTTGTAAGATTTGTTTGACTACAAAGGCTTCTTCAATATCATCTTGGAACTCTGAATGTGACGCATCATGTTCTTGTTGGTTCCAAGGATGCTCTCCTTGAGCACATTCTGAACACACCCACTTTTCAGAAGGACCATCTTTACTTTTTACTGTGAGTTTAACCTCTGCTTCATTTAAATGACAATTTTCGCAAAGCACACATAGACACCTCGCTTTTCTTTATTATTTATTAATAGTAATTAATGATAGGTAATAATCGTTTGAGAATATTTGCTCTAATAATATCTCTAGAAACAACATCCATTGATAGTGTTTCACGATCAATAATCACTTGAATCATTCTTGCTTCTCTATCACTAATTAATCCTTTATCTAACAAACCATCAATTATATAATATGCTTGTTGTTGAGATATAGAAGGGCCAATTAATTGTAATAGATGATTAATATAACCCGTTGCATCTTTATTTTCAATTTTCGTGATTCGGATATATCCTCCTCCACCACGTTTACTTTCTATTTCATAACCATGTTCATTTGTAAATCTCGTTTTAATAACATAGTTGAGTTGAGAAGGCACACAATCGAAACGTTGAGCAATATTAGCTCTTTGAATTTCTACCATATCTTCATTACTTTCTTCAAATAATTGTTTAATGTATTGTTCTATGATGTCAGACATGTTGTGCATGTTTTACCACCTCTTTTGACCTTCTTTGACTATATTATATGACCAACTTTGACCTTTTTCAACTAATTTGTTTTTTTATTTAAAAATATTAATGTTACTTCTATTATTTTATTGTATTATATAAGATAAAGAGAATTTTAAAGGAGTAGAATTATGCATATTCTTATTGGGATTATTGGGATTATTGTCTTTTTAGCGCTAGCATTTTTATTTAGTTCAGATAAAAAGAATGTTCGTTGGCACTATGTTGGCTTATTATTAATTATTCAACTTATATTCGCATTTATTCTTTTGAGAACGACTGCTGGTATTACAATTATCGGTGGTATTTCAAATGGATTTAACTATTTGTTACAAAAAGCTGCTGAAGGGGTTAATTTTGTTTTTGGAGGATTTAAATTTGTAGATCCAAAAAATCCACCATTCTTCTTTAGTGTCTTATTACCAATCGTATTTATTTCGGCATTAATTGGTATTTTACAATATACTAGAATTCTTCCATGGATTATTAATGTGTTAGGGTTCTTAATTTCTAAAATTAATGGTATGGGGCGTTTAGAATCATATAATGCAGTAGCAGCTGCGATTCTTGGACAATCTGAAGTATTTATTTCATTAAAACAACAATTACCATATATACCTAAACAACGTTTATATACTTTAACTGCTTCTGCAATGTCTACTGTATCTGCATCTATTATCGGTGCATATTTTACATTGATTGAACCTAAATACGTTGTTACAGCGGTTGTATTAAACTTATTTGGTGGCTTCATTATTGCTTCTATTATTAACCCTTATAAAGTTAATGAAGAAGATGATAAATTACTAGTGGATGAATCAGAAACTAAAAAACAATCATTTTTTGAAATGTTAGGTGAATATATTTTAGATGGTTTCAAAGTAGCAGTTATCGTTGGTGCAATGTTAATTGGCTATATTGCAATCATTGCTTTATTAAATGGCCTTGTCAGTGGTATTTTCAGTTTAGTTTCTGGCGGAGCAATCAAATGGGATTTCCAAACGTTAATTGGTTTTGTATTTGCGCCATTTGCTTTCTTAGCAGGTGTTCCTTGGCAAGATGCAGTTAAATCAGGTTCTGTGATGGCAACAAAATTATTATCTAATGAATTTGTTGCTATGCAATCACTTGGAAGCTTAAAGGGGATTTCTGAGCATGCAAAAGGTATTACGTCTGTATTTCTAGTTTCATTTGCTAACTTTAGTTCTATTGGTATTATTTCCGGTGCGATTAAATCACTTAACTCTGAAAAAGGTGATATCGTAGCACGTTTTGGCATTAAGTTATTATTTGGTGCAACACTTGTATCGTTTATTTCAGCTGCTATCGCTGGATTCTTCATTTAATAAAAAAAAGAGTCTGGGACATAAAGTATCTGGATAAGTGAAAAAAG
>NZ_KV821148.1:0-98384 GCF_001815595.1 Staphylococcus sp. HMSC070D05
TTAAGTTCCCATTTTAAGGGTTCAGTGCCATATGATGTCAGTTTAGCTATCTTATCTATGATTCTTTCTCATCTTTTAAATGTTTAATATTTTGAAACCCTTCTCGATAATTCGATAATTCTTCCATAATCGCATACCAATCTTTTCCAACTTTTTGGAACGTTTGTTGCATTAATTCATCTTGTGCTTTATTTAATTTTTCTACTAATTTACTTCCCTTTGGGGTAGGAAATAATTGTTTTACTCTGCGATCTTCTTCAGATTGTTGTTCAATGATTAAGCCTTCTTCTTTTAACTTCTTCAATGTCGCGTGAGACCCTTGCTTTGATATTTCTAACGTGTTTAGTAACTGCTTAATCGTAATACCAGGCAATTTATTGATAAAAAATAAAAAGCGATGATGTTGTCGACTCATACCATATTTTTCGATAATTTCATCTGCAGTCGTCACAAACGTTTTATAAGCGAAATAAAATAGCATGTGCTCATAATCATTTTTATTTCGATCCATATTCACTCGTTCCTTTTCAAAGACATTATTAATTATTATAGTAAATTTTCTAACGATTTTCATCAAAAGGTCAATAATGTTGACTTTATTTGTAACCAGGCTTATCCTATATATGTAAACAAAAGCAATACAAAGGTGGAATTGAATATGAAACAACGTGTAGGACAATATTTAATGGATGCAGTACATGAAGCAGGAGTCAATAAAATATTTGGTGTGCCAGGAGATTTTAACCTAGCATTTTTAGATGACATCGTAAGTCACGAAGGCGTTGAATGGGTTGGAACAACGAATGAACTAAATGGTGCTTATACAGCTGATGGTTACGCACGTATGAACGGACTAGGCGTACTCGTAACAACATTTGGTGTTGGAGAATTAAGTGCCGTCAATGGTATTGCAGGCTCATATGCAGAACGTGTTCCGGTCATTGCTATCACTGGTGCACCAACAAGAGCTGTTGAAAAGGCAGGCAAATATGTGCATCACTCTTTAGGTGAAGGACGCTTTGATAGTTATCGACACATGTTTGAACCTATTACTACTGCCCAAGCCTATATCACGCCTGAAAATGCAACAACTGAAATTCCTAGAGTAATCAATGCAGCGCTTCAAGAACGTCGTCCAGTACACATTCACTTACCTATTGATGTGGCTATGTCAGACATTGAAGTTGAACAACCATTCAAAGTTGAAAACGCACCTCAACAAGATGTAACTCAATATGTAGATATGGTGGCTGATCAATTACGTTCAGCTCAACAACCATTAATCATTGCAGGTCATGAAATCAATAGTTTTCATCTACATGATGAATTAGAACAATTTGTCAATAAAACGAATATTCCAGTTGTTCAATTATCGTTAGGTAAAGGGGCATTTAATGAAGAAAACCCACACTATATGGGTATGTATGATGGAGAAATTGCTAAAGATGACATTAAAGACTATGTCGATCATAGCGATGCTATTTTAAATATTGGTGCCAAATTAACTGACTCAGCCACTGCAGGCTTTTCATATCAATTTGATATTAACGAAGTGGTCATGATTAATCATCGCCTATTCAAATTAAACGATACGATTGATACAGAAATTGCATTGCCTGAATTCTTAGAAGCGTTAAATACAATAGATTATACAAATAAATCTTCATTTCCTTCTTACCAACAACCAGAATCAAATGACTATGAATTAACTGATGATACGTTAACTCAAGATATTTACTTTAAAATGATGCAAGACTTTATTGGTGGCGATGATGTATTAATCGCAGAACAGGGAACATCCTTCTTTGGGGCTTACAGTTTAACTTTACCTAAAAACATGTCATTTATTGGTCAACCTTTATGGGGTTCAATTGGTTACACATTACCAGCTACATTAGGTTCTCAAATAGCTAACCCACACCGTCGTCATATCTTATTAATTGGTGATGGTTCATTCCAATTAACTGTTCAAGAATTATCAACAATGATTCGCCAAGATATTAAACCTGTGATTTTCTTAATTAATAATGATGGTTATACTGTTGAACGTCTCATTCATGGTATGGAAGAGCCCTATAATGATATCAACATGTGGGATTACAAAGCATTACCAAACATATTTGGTGGAGATAGCGTGAAAGTCCATGATGTTAAGACTTCAAAAGATTTAAAGGCTGTCTTCGATGAAATAAACGAAGATCAAGAACACATGCACTTCACTGAGGTGACAATGAAGTGGGATGATGCACCACAAACATTACGAGATATTTCCAAAGCTTTTGCAAATCAAAATAAATAATGTGCCTTGAGAGAATATTTAAATAGATAAATCAAAAGCGACTGTACGTATCATTTGCACATGTACAGTCGCTCTTTTTTATAAACTTCTTTCATTTAAAAATGTTCGATCGATTACATCCTTTGTAATCTCCTGTAAATGTTTGATATTCCATTCACTGTCTGAATCAGATTGTAAACCATGTTTATGCGCTAATTGTGGCGTGTAATCATCTAGATTGTAAATGCTAAAATGTTGGCGTGTTTGTTTGTTGGTAGGACGTGCTTGTTCATAATGATTGACCATGCTTGTCCATTTAACATTTTTTAAATGTACACCTTTAGGTTCTTTTACTACATCGAAGTTTATCCTTCCTAACAATTGATTATTTTCATCTCCACTATACTGTCCATTTAAAAAATTACCTAAAGAATAGGCTACCAACGTTTTATGGTGATGATCTTTTGCTTTGACCCACTTTACTGGCTGAATCACATGTGGATGCGTACCGATAACGACGTCTACACCCTCATTTGCAAATAATTGAGCGTATTTCTTCTGTGTCTTATTTGGTGTATGGTGATTTTCATTTCCCCAGTGTGCCGACACCATGACGACGTCGCTTTGTTGTTTTGCTTTTCGTATATCCTGTTTAATAGTAGCTTCGTCAAACGTTTTTACTGTATATGGATAGTTTGAGACCATATCATTTGTTCCGTAGGTATAACTTAATACACTGATTTTCACACCATTTTTAGAAATGGTATGTATACGATTCGCCTCTTTTTTCGAATTGTATATTCCTGTAAACAATACGTTATGATCAAATTTTTCCCAAGTCTGTATATGATTTGTAACCCCTTGATCCCCTTGATCTAAGGAGTGATTATTTGCACCATTAATCACATCGAACCCTGTTGCAACAATGTCACCTGCTACTTGACTAGGTGTGTTGAATCGTTTAAATCCTGAAAATGGAATATCATCCCCACCAAGTGGAGACTCTTGGTTTACAAAAGCTAAATCAGGACTAGCTATGTCTTTCTTTATGTTAGAATACATTGGCTTAAAATTAAATGTGCCATCAGAATGTTGTGCATCATGATAAACGACAGGATGAATTAAATTATCTCCTACTGCCACAACGGAAACTTTTGTACTATTGTTCTCAACAAGCGCCATGCCACATATCAGTGAAAATACTAGAAAAATAACAATCGAGGTTATGTAATATTTGTACACTAAACTTACGCTCCTTATTGATTTAGAGTAGCTTCTTTTATATTCACGAAAAACCTAAAATAATTAATATTTGTCATTATTTTAAAATACTCAAAATAATAACTCAAATTAGTCTATGAATTAAAAAATAAGAAATAGAAAAAGTATCTATTTCTTATTTTTGGTTATCTATCTTTACCAAATGTATCAACATATTTGATGGCTTGATCGATGACATTCGAAAATTTGCGAGTTTAGTTTTAACTGTGGTGTTAATTGGTTACTTCACTTTATTCGTTGTAGGTATTGCTGGTTTTGTCTATACCATTTTAGCTATTCTTGCAATGAATAAAGGTGAAGATTTTGTTGTTCCATTTACGATTGAAATCATTAAATAAAACGAAATATCCCTTTGTGACGTATCATCACAAAGGGATATTTTTTTATTTCTCTACTAACCATTCAATGGTACGTTCAATGGCTTTGTCCCAAAAAGCATAATCATGTTCCCCAGGTCCTTCTTCATATTTATAATTGATACCTTTTTCATCTAAATATGTCATAAATCGTTGATTATCATCATATAAGAAGTCTTCTGTGCCACATTGAATAAAGAGTTCTGGAAGTGTTACGCCTTTATCAACCGCTTCATCCACTAAGTGATAGGTATCTAACTCTGTACCTTTAACTTTTAAAGCTTCACCGGCAATGGCTTTGGGATCAAAGTCATTCCACTCAATATCGAGTAATGATTGTACATCACATACCGCTGACAATGGCGCTGCTTTAGAAAATAAATGGCTTTGAGTTAAAGCGAATTTTATAGTTCCGTATCCCCCCATTGAATGACCTGCAATAAAATTATCTTCTCTTTTTTTAGATACTGGCAACACTTGATGTGCATAATTGTAAATTTCTAATATATAGTCATAGTAGCTATGACCAAAAGCCATATTCGCATAGCCACTGTGATCTGCATTCGGCATAATCACTGCCAACTGATGTGCTTCTGCATAACGTTCGATACTTGTGAAACGCATATACGAGGTCGCATCACTTGATAAACCATGTAATAGTAATAACATTTTTAATGGTTTTACTGGTTCATTTTGTTTAAAAAAGCTATCGTCTTCTGGAACGATGGCTGTAAACGATTGATTCATTCCAATCGTAGGTGATTTATAATTTATAGTCATAAACGCCATATTATTTCATCCTTCCAATTGATACGTATGTTATCTATTTTACACTTTTTGTAGACTAATGGAATATTTTTTAATATAAAAAGACGCTAGCCGAATGACTAACATTTTTGACTATAAACTGTTTCACGTGAAAACATTATATATCTTCTCTAAATAAAGGTTGACTCATACATCTTGGACCTCCGCGACCACGTACTAATTCACTGCCTTTAATTTCAATCACTTTAATCCCTTTATCACGTAATAATTGATTAGAGACATAATTTCTATCGTATGTTACCACAACGCCTGGGCGAATACATAATGTATTAGATCCATCGTTCCACTGTTCTCTAGCGCCGTCTATGACATCTCCATTACCAGTAGGTATAAATTCGACGTTATCTACACCTAATGCATTGGCTAACGTTTCTCGTAGCTGTCTAGAGTGTGTAATTTTAATATCATCTTTCATTTCATCTTGCTCAATTGTAAAGATATTCATATGATTCTCTTCTTTAAAAATAGCTGCATGCACTGTAAATTTATCATAATCAATCATTGTAAATACAGTATCTAGATGCATAAATGTACGACTATTGGGTATTTCAATCGCAAGTACTTTTTTAAATGTAGCATCGTCGTCTTTAAATATATTTCTTGCTAGTCGCTCAATGGCTTCAGCTGATGTACGTTCTGAAATACCGATAGCTAATACGTCTTTAGAAAGCACAAGCTCATCTCCGCCTTCGATGTTAAACGGTGATGTACGATCAAGCCACACCGGTATATCTGCATCTTTAAAACGTGGATGATATTTTAGAATATACCTCATAAAAATAGATTCACGACGTCTTGCGCGCCAGTACATGCGATTAATTGATATCCCTCTACCTATTGAGGCTTGTGGATCACGTGTAAAATATAGATTGGGCATTGGATCTAAATAAAAGGGATAACGATCATCTAAATATTCAACGAGATGTGTTGTTTCAAGTTGAATTTCTTCTTTTCTTATACCTGCCATTACTTTTTCAATCAGTACTTGATTGGATAGCTTTGAAAAATAATCTTTAATTTCTTTCTCATGACCTAAAATTGTTTTTTGAGATTCTGATAAAATATCATCAATAAATTGCTGTCTTATATCTTCATTTTTAATCGCTTCAGCAGCAAGTTGTTCTAGATAAACGACTTCTACCCCTTCACTTCTAAGTGTTTCTGCAAATTGATCATGCTCTTCTTGCGCCACTTTTAAATACGGAATATCATCGAATAATAGTCCACTTAAATGGTCAGGCACTAAATTTTCTAATTCTTTACCTGGACGTTTTAAGAGTACTGTTTTTAATGTACCGATTTCATTATTAACTTGAATTGGCCCCTTTGTCATTTGTATTCCTCCTTCAAGTAAATGGTATATTGATAGGTCATTATCATGGAGTAGCGGTTCAAAATATACATTTCATGTATATAATTCTATCGTATCACTAAATGTTAATTTTCAATAATACAACCATTTAATTATTGATCAGAAGACGATTTTAAAATTTTAACTTGAAATGCCTTTACATAACTACTTCATATTTATTCGCCTACGTGTATAAAAAATGATTGAAGCGAATACGTTCACTTCAATCACACATTTAATTCATTGCTTGTTGTACTGTACTATAGCCTAATACGACTCGATCTACTTTACCCTTATTAACGTCAAACCAAACTGTCATACCATTTTGTTTAGGTTGATAGTAATAAATACCTGTTGTGTTGTTTTTACCATTATCAACTTTTTTTAGCTCTTTACTATATACTTTTTTTAGCTGTGTCAATGAAAGCTGATCCTTTACTTCCATATCTAGTAACGAGGCAGTTTTACCCTCTTTAGATATATTTCTGAAGTATTGATCATATTTCAATACCGATTTATTAGATGTTGTCGATTTAATTTTAATGCCATTAAATTTAACATTTTCAGCTTTAATCGCATTTTTAAAATTTTTATCTAATACGAATGAAGCATTTTGACCTGCATAACCATTATAGTTGTAATATGATGACGTTGCTGCGTGGGCAGTCGGTTGTTGAACAAGTGCACCTGTGACGCTAGCACCTAATAGTGTACTAAACGCTATTGTTGTAGCTACACATACTTTTGTTATCTTTTTCATATGCGTCTTCCTCTTTCTCTTTAAACTACTCATATCATACTTCATTACTCTTATCTATACAATCTTTATAGTAATTAGCTATTTATTTAAATATTTTTTATAAAATTGTGGTATACTAAAATTAGGAGTAATAATCCTATTCACTCCTTCACAAAATGTTATATTACATAACAATACTAGGCCACAAGTTTACTTCCCCTTTGTTAAACTTGTGGTCTTATGATATATAAATCCATTATTTTAATTTTTAAATATAAAGTTTACTTATATTATGAGAAATCACTTCAATAATACGAACATAAGTTCTATAATATAATCGAGGTGGTTCTAATGATTCCTGATCAATACAAACATGAAACAGACTATCGTAACATTCCTAGAGAATATTTAGACGCTAATATCCCACAAGGACGTGGCATGATTAAGTGGGCACCGTTTATTATATGTACTAATCTCATAAAAAATCTAATTTAATAGGGTTCAAACATAATTTATATATGTATTATGTTTGAACCCTATATCTATTTATTTTTTACTAATATCATTTAAAATGTCTCGCAATTCTTCAATTTCTTTGTTATTTAATTCTTCATTTTTCGCAAAATTAAGCACTAAACTTTTCATATCCCCTCCATACAATTTATTAAGAAAGGTTTTAGCAGTTTTCATTTTAATATCATCTTCTTTAATAATTGATGAGTAAAAATAAATATTATTATATTTATATCGTTTTATAATCTCTTTTTTATATAGTCTTGTAATTAATGTTCTAATCGTCTTATCGCTAACTTCTTTATTTTTTTGAATCTCAACTACAATTTCATTAGCTGATACTGATTTTTTATTCCATATTATATTCATAACATCCCATTCAGCCATAGATATTTCAACTTGCTTATTGGCCATTTAAAACACCCATTTCTTTTAATATTTTTTCATTTATGAATTTAGCATTTTCACCAGAGGCTTTTTCATCTGATAAATGTGTAGAAAAATAATACTTATCATGATTTGTAATTACGTAACCTACAAACCACCCATTATTATATTTCCCGTTTACTATACCTGTACCTGTTTTCCCATACAATTCATAATTTTCATTTTTTCTAATCAATAACGAAGAAGATAATTGTTTCTTTTCATTTTTACTAAAATGGTTATTTTGTTCCATCATATTTTTTAAAACTATTACTTGTTCAAGATTAGATATTTTCAAACTATCTTCCAACCAATAGGCTTTATAACTTCCCAAATTTTTATTACCATAATTTAATTGCTTGAGTTGATCAGAAGTATAGTTCTTTGATAATTGATTACTAATACGTTCGAAGTACCAATTAACTGAGTTTTGTATTGCCGTATTTAAATCTTGATCCTTATTCCAAGAATCGAAAGGATAATGATTATGATTCCATGACATACGTGAATTTTTATCACTTATAATATGACGGTCAAGTCCAAACAGTGCTAAATAAATTTTGTAAGTTGAATCAGGAGAATATCTTTTTCTACTTTCTTTTTCATTATAAATATAGTATTTGTCTTTCTTCATGCTGTACATAACGAAAGATCCACTATTTGAACCAAAATTTTTACTTTCATCTAAAATTTGGTAATCGCTTTGTAAGGGCTTTTTATAATTATAATCAGTTAAGGATTGCCCCATTAAAAACTGGCTTTGAATTATCATGATAAAAAAAGTAAAAATACAAATAAAAATTAGAATTAATTTTGACTGCTTCTTCAGATTGCCTTCTTTTATATTAATTAATCTTCTTTTGAGTAATGATTTTTTACCATTAAATGAATGGCTTAATATATTTTTGTTGAAAAATGAGGTTTTTAATACGGAATCCATAATAGCTTCCGCATAAGACTTAAATTCATTTTTGTTAATATTATTAAGGACAAATCTATCGGCTTCTACTTCATTGTCATGAATCATCTTTCTTTTTACAATTTGTATTAGTGGATTATAACTCATAGCAATAGAAAAAATATGAAAGATAATTAAATGCAAAGTATCTCTGTTTTTAGCATGAGCATACTCGTGCAATATTATATATTTTAGTTTTTTGTCATTTATACTTTTAAAATATAAACTGGGAATCAAAATAATATATTTTCCATACCAAAAAGTTATTGGAGAATGAATAGATTCTGCTTTTCGAATCACAATATTTCTTTTATATTGATGATTGAAAAGTATCTTGTTTATTTTATCTTTTTCTTTTTCATTTAGATAAAGTGACTGTTTCTTTAAATACTTAAGATATAATAAAGAATTTAAAAATTTAAAACTTAAAATAATAACTAAAACTATCCAAATAACTGTGCAGATATTATCTATTGAATCCCAATTAAACTTATGGATGTCTGTTGTAAACTCATGAACAGGTTTAGTGGTATTTATGTTAGGATTCAAATTGTGTGAATTACTTTCAACTGTGGGCTCTTGATTATTCAAATTATTAAATTTAAAAAAAGAGAATTTAATAGGGATGAAAGGAATTAATCCTGCAAGAAGAGTTAGATACCAAACTTTATAATTTAACATATAATTAAAATAGCGTTTTAATATGTACCTAAAAAATAATAACAATAAAAATATAAAACAAAAGCTTACTATGCTCATTATTAATAACTTAGCCATTTCAACACCTTCTTTCAAATATTTATAATAAACTATTGACGCGAATATTACAATTGTAATATTATTGATTTATAGAAATTACAACCGTAATATTGGAGGGTATATTTTGAAAAAGTTAATACTTTTAATTGCAATTGCTTTAGTTTTAAGTGCATGTAATTCAACCAGTTCACATGCTAAAGAGTTAAATAATTTAGAAAAGAAATATAATGCTAATATTGGTGTCTATGCATTAGATACTAAAAGTGGTAAGGAAGTAAAATTTAATGCCGATAAGAGATTTGCCTATGCTTCAACTTCAAAAGCGATAAATAGTGCTATTTTGTTAGAACAAGTACCTTATAATAAGTTAAATAAAAAAGTACATATTAACAAAGATGATATAGTTGCTTATTCTCCTATTTTAGAAAAATATGTAGGAAAAGATATCACTTTAAAAGAACTTATTGAGGCTTCAATGAAGTATAGTGATAATACAGCAAACAATAAAATTATAAACGAAATCGGTGGAATCAAAAAAATTAAAAAACGTTTAAAAAAATTGGGAGATAAAGTAACAAATCCAGTTAGATATGAAATAGAATTAAATTACTATTCACCAAAGAGCAAAAAAGATACTTCAACGCCTGCTGCTTTCGGCAAGACTTTAAATAAACTTATCGCAAATGGAAAATTAAGCAAAAAAAATAAAAATTTCTTACTTGATTTAATGTTAAATAATAAAAACGGAGACACTTTAATTAAAGATGGTGTTCCAAAAGACTATAAGGTTGCTGATAAAAGTGGTCAAGCAATAACATATGCTTCTAGAAATGATGTAGCTTTTATTTATCCTAAGAACCAATCTGAACCTATTATTTTAGTCATTTTTACGAATAAAGACAATAAAAGTGATAAACCTAATGATAAATTGATAAGTGAAACCGCCAAGAATGTAATAAACAAATTTTAATAGTCTAAATGTACTACAAAAACTGATATAATTCTATCTTTCATAAAACTTCATAATATCGAAGAACATATATATTATTTATAATTATATATGTTCTATTTTTTTATGTTCACATTTTTTAAAAGAGAAAATACTATTAACATACCAAACATCATATTCCAGTTACTATAATTATAAATGCTCGATAATCTTACTCAACTTTTCCATATAGAAAATAACTTATTTTAAATTAATTAATTAATCACATTAAAAAATTATATAATCCTTGCCAAAAAAGAACATACGTTCTACAATGATGATGAGGTGGTAAACATGATTCCAAATCCTAATGCGCCAGATGAATATAAATATGAAACTGATTATAGAAAAATACCAAGAAAATATTTAAACCCTAAAATCCCTCAAGGGCGTGGAAAAATCAAATGGCAAGCTTTTGCGACTCTCCCGCAACAGTTTGAAATTTTAGAACAAATTATAAAGGATCAAAATAAAATAGAAAAACCATTGCTAACACATGATTCATTAGATAATTTAGATCAGATTTTTCAAATAAAAATTCAAAATGATGAGTTATGTACAATCTCATATTGGGAAGACGGTAACATTTCAAAATATACAGGAAAAATTTTAAAAAAGGATGAAATTAGTAATACATTTTCCTTTTCTGATACTAACAATAATATATATAATTTAAATAATGCTAACGTTTGTAGTATCACTTAACACTATTTAAACTTTTAAAAAGTTTAAATAGTGTTCTTATAATTACCTTTTTCGAAATACTTCTAGCAAAATCATTATAAGTATCATACTGATATTAAATATATTATTTTTATCACTGAAAAAAATTTCTACTACTTGGAAAATTGATAAAAGACTTATTATTAACAAAAGTTTATTTAATTTTTCGCTTCTTTCTTCTTCCTTATATGACTGCTCCAATTCAATTAGTAATAATTCTTCTTTGTTTAATTCTTCAATATATTGTGGAGATTTAAAATCATTATTATTCTTTAGATACAAATATAAATATAAACTAGGTAAAAGCTCTGTTCTATAAATAATTGCAATAGATCTCTTGAAATTTAGTATCCATTGTCTAAAATATAGGGCTTCTTTTTTTCCATTTAAATTATATTGTTGATACCCATACAATTGTAATTCATTTAACATAGTTTCTAAGAAAAAGAAATTAGCAGAACTATTGAAATAAAGTGCCATTTGAGAACATTTTTCTAAAACATCTCCTTCTTGCTCATCCATCCAAACTACAAAAACAGATGCTTTATTCAAGAAGTTTATATAATTATCGCTATAACCATCTTGCCTAAAATGTTTACTTTTTCCTTCAAATGAAAAAATAGGCGCATTTACTAACCACTCTTGAATCTTCACGTCCTCATAGAAAGGATCATCAGTAAATTCATTTTCATTAGCTAAATAATAAACTTCAAAACCCATATTTTTAGATACTTTATATTCAAAAATATCCTTACTATTAATTTTTATAATTCTATTAATTTGTCTAGAAACATCTCTAATATTTTTACAATGTCTATTACCATACAATTGATACTGTCTTTGTCTATTATTTTTTTCTTGATTAATTAGAGGATATATCTTATCTTTTACACATGAGAAAGTACTATACAAGTCGCTTCCAAAGTTTATACTCTCTAAGTCTTCAATGATTTCTATAACAAATGTACCATTGTTAAATATAGTTAAGGTTAAAAAAAATAAATTCAAAGTGTTCTCATGAGTAATTTCAATATGTGGAGTGAATATATATTTTTTATATTTGTATCCATGTATATTATTTTGATCAAACAATCCATCATTAATATTTGCATTAGTAGCAAATTTTTCTAAAAATTTTTCTAGTTTTTCGTGATATTCTTTTGTATGTCTTTTATATCTTCCAGGTAAAATCCAATAATCATAATTTACCGGGGGGTTGTCAGGAGATAAAATGCGTATAACTCCTTTTACATTCAATAGAATTTCCTCAATTTTTTCAAACCAAGGGTTCATGTTATTATCTTTTATATTTATAGCAGTAGCATATTGATATGTTACTTTATAGCCTTGTAATTTATTAATATCTTCTAGAATCTTTTCAATTTTATTGTCCATTATTTTAAATATCCTCATACAGCCTAGAATATAAAACGCTAATTTCTTCTTTCAACATTTTTTTCTCTTTTTCTAAAGAATTTACTTTTCTTTTTAAAGAGGAGATTAACGCATCTTTACCGTCATTTTTATTTTTATGAACAAATATTTCTCTGTTTTGTTCACGTAACTTCTCTATTTTCTTTCGAATTTTATTATTTTTATATAATGTAGCTTTCGAAACTTTTGAATGTTTAGAAACGATGTTAAAGTTAATTTCTTTATTTTTTTGAACTAAATCATTTATTGCTTTATCAACTTTTTTCTCGGTTTTAACTTTTCGTTCTGCATGCAACTGTTTTAATTGTTCTTGTCTATTAAATTTTTCCATCTTAACCTCTATACTTTTATTCTATTACTTCTCCCGAATATAATGTTTCCATCTTTTATATTACCTAGTATTTCTTCATATTTATTTAATATATTTATATGCTTTTCAACCATATCTTGTCTATTATTATTTTTAGCTAATTCTATAGATTTGACCGTTGATTTGATATGTAATTCATATTTTTCAACATCTAAATCAGAAAATCCAATAGCTAAATCCTTACATGGTTTCCCAGAATTACAAGTCAGGCATGGCGGAGCTTCCATGTATGGACAATCACCACTCAATCTAGCATGACAAGTGCCATAAGGATTGTCCATTGCGTTTAATTTATGTTCTTGCCATAAAGAATTCAATGCTTTTTCAGATAGTTCACTACTATGCTGTATATTTTTAATTTTACCGTCAACATCAAAACTAAAAGCTCCTTGATCAATAACTGATTCAAAAGCCTTTCTCTTTGTATCATCAAGTAACTTAGCATATCTTAGAGTCATTTCTGGTGAGGAGTGTGCTAATAATTCTTGTATCGTTAATATATCTGCTCCACCATTTAACAATTTTACTGCATAGGTATGTCTAAATTGATGAGTTTTGAAATGGAAGATTTCTCCTTGTTCATCAATAATATTTTTAGTCTTTGATAAATGATTTAAGTGTGCTCTGACCATATGTTGTGTAAAGGGCATTCCCTTTCTTTTTCCTTTATAAATAGCAAAAATATAATTATTAGGATTATTATCTTTTGTACTTTTACTTTTAGAATCGGCTATTAAAACTGCTATTATATCAGCTAATTTATTATCAATTGGTATTCTATGTCCTTTAACAAAAGTTTTAGCAATATCTGTGATTATTGAATACTTTCCATTAACTTTTGCAAGGCAATTATTTTGTAATGTCAATACATCAGAAATTCTTAATCCTGTTTTAAAAGCTATCCAAACTACAGGTATTAAATCTTTATGCAAATCATTTATATGCTCAAAAAGCTGTTCCAATACAAAATCTGGGATATAATCAATTTGGCTACTATTTTTCTTTTCGTGTTTAGGTAAGTCTTGAGGATAAATTAAAAATCGTATATCTTGGTACGGTGCTATAGCATAGTTTTGAGTTATAATATCGTTTAAGAACCTTCTAATTGTTTTTAATTCTTCTCTCACAAAATTCTTAGTACTTTGCAAATTTTTATTAGCTGCATATTCAAACAAAAATTCTATATATGCTTCGATATGACATCTATCTAGTTCATTTAAACTATTCCTTGTTTCTTTATTTTTAGATATATTTTGAAAAAACCTAGTTAAAACTCTTATATAAAACCTTGCTGTAGCAAATGCTATATCACCAGTTATCAAACGATTTTTTAAATATTTTTTTGCTAATTCTCGCATTTTAATTGACTCAATTTTTTCAAAGTTTAAATAATTGCCAGTTAGTGTTTTATTATAACTCAATCCATATTTTTCTAAATTTCTAATATCCCATTTATCTTTTTCCCATTCTTCTCGCTTATCAATGAACTTAATTAGATTAATGTACATATTCTTTAAAAAAGAAGCCAGTCCGCTTTTGTATTCATAATCACCAAAAACTATTGTTGATGATCTTCTTTTTATTGGTATATTATTTTCAGTCAGCCAATTAAACCAGTGCTTTTCTAATGTATTTATATCACAATCAAGTAAAGAATTTAAATTTGGATAAACTTCATTAAAGAACTTAGCAATCTTATTAAGCTTTACTGCTCCAGTATTAAATAAATTAGATAAGGACCAATCCTCTTTAACTATCAGTTTCAAAAAAAGGTATTTAAATTCTAAATTCAAATTTTTACTTTTAATCCTAAAGAAAACATTTTTTCTTTTGTCTCTATAGTTCTTGATACTATCTTGAAATTGCTTGAATTTGTTAAAAGCTGTAATGTGCCACTCATCATTTTTAAAAAAGTAATCATCATATATTTCAGTTATTAAAACCTCTCCTTTTATATTGATGGTTCTACTTTGTAATGTACATAATTCATTAATCATAGTACTGTTTGTAGGTAAATTAATTGGTATTGACATAGTCATTCCCCTTTATTAAAAACTTGAAATTGATGCTTTACTTTATTCCAATCTTCACGTATATCTTCTTCAGTGGGATGAACATATAAATTAATAGTCGTTTGTATATTACTATGACCAAGTCTTTCTTGAACTTGTTTTATATCCTTAGTTTCATTATAAAAAACAGTTGCATGTGTATGGCGAAATAAATGAGGATGAACATTTATAGATGTTTTATGTTTTAGCCTTTTAAATAATGAATATATATCACTATAATTCATAGCTTCTCCTACATTTCTCCCCTTTATTTTTACAAAAAGATAATCAGAACATATTGAAAGTTCGTCAATTATTTCGTAGACATAATCATCGTATAAATCAATTAACGATTGGGAAATAAATATTTTTCTTTCCCCAGTTTTCAAATAAGTACCATTATCATTAAATCTATTTTTCAAAACTATTTGATGGCCTTTTCTAAAGTCAAATTTAATATCATCAATACGTAATGATAATACCTCACCTATACGTAATCCGGTTTCATATAGTAATTGTATTAAGAATTTATCTCTAATATTATTAGCTTCCTCTAATAATTTCTTAACCTCCGCATTAGTTAACACTTCTATTTTTTTCTTTGGTTCTTTAACTTTCAAAATATTTTTCAACGTTCTATAGTCCTTATTTATGTGATGCATGAAACTTTTATATTTTTTAGAGTATTTACTTTCCATATGCATAAAATCATAGAAATTAACATCTAATTTTTTACTCCTATAGAGATAATCATAAAAATTAGATACTACAGTCATAGTCAGATTAATTGTCTTAGGACTAATGCTTTTTTCTTTTCGGTGATAAGAGAGGACATTCTCATATTCAAAAGGTGTTTTCATCCATCTTATAAAATCAACAAAGTTATCAAAACTAACTTCTTTATAGCATATCTTTTTACTTTCTAAGTAAACAAAAAAATTTTTTAGTGCATAGGCATAGGTTTTCTTGGTATTTAAACTTTTCTTAACACTATCCAGATACTTCAAATATCTTACTGCATCTACTATAGGTTCATTATTACCATCTAAAATCATAAAATTGGTACCATTCTTAGATTTTACTTCTACTATTTTCATAATAATCTCATTTCTAATTTTAATAGTATAAGTATACACTATTCAAATTCTTTTTACATCATACATATTAAACTTATTACACGTAATAAAAAAAGACTATTTAATATTTTTACTTTGTTCATTTTTTCTTAAAATATGATTCATTTTAAACAAAATAGTCTATATTCTTCAACATATATATAACCTTTTGCAGTGATGCCTGAACAGTATGAACGCATAAACGCTTTTATCGAAAATCAAAATAAAATAACGATGCCCTATTTGTCGGATGATCAATTCAATATTCTGAATCGACGATTAATTGAAAAATATACAACGCATCAACTCGCTATGATTAGTTATTTTAGAAATGGTACGATTCATTCTATCGCTGCTTATATTAAACGTATTGATACTTTAAACCAGTATATTACAATTAGTAATGAGAATGGCTCACAAATAATGAAACTCGAGTTTGCAGTATTATGTCACATTGAATAATAAAAAAGAGCGGGAATTGAACTCAATTCCGCTCGTATTTATCATTTATTTACTTGTTGTGACACCTTCATAGCCAATATCTACTTCTACTGTTCTTCCATGTGTGATAACAAAAGAAACAATTAACCCATCTTTCTTAGGTTGATATTCGAAAATACCACTTTTTTTATCACTTGGAGTACCCTTTACTTTTTTAAAATCTGAGCCATACGCTTTTTTCAATTGATTATATGTCAAATCCCCTTTAACACTAAATTGAACTTTATTCGCCTTTTTGCCATCTTTACTTACACCAGTAAATGTTTGGTTATATTTTTCAAGTTCTTTATTACTATGCACTTTTTCAAATTTTATTCCATTCATTGTTACATTTCCATATTTAACTGCTTTAATAAAATGTTTATTTGTTACAAATTTTGCGTCTTTATCTACATACCCGTTATATACATAATATGGTTTTGTAGCTGCATGCGCTGTATCCTCGATTGGTAAAATAGCTGTACTTACGCCTAATACTGTCCCAAATGCTAAAGTAACTGATGCTATAGATTTAACTATTTTATTCATGATTGTCCTTCTTTCTTTAATGGATTTTTGTTTCGCTACTATTATCTCATACTCTTTATCTTAATTCACTGTACTTTAGATGTATCTATCACAGAATTATGTGAATAAAATGTAATATGATTGGGTTATATAAATACTTCCTATTTGTTGAACTTTGATTATAATAAACTAAAGAAATGAATTAAAAATGGAGGACTATCATTTGAAAAAAATATTAGCAACTATAGTCATTATATTACTTATTGTGGCATTAGGATGTTCCATCTTTTTTGCAGCCACTCATTCCAATCAATCTGACTCAAATCAAACACAATCTACTAAAAAGAAAGATAAAAAAGAAACTACTGCTGAAAGTCATACAGTTCAATCTAATGAAACCAGTCAATCTGACAATGGTACCAATGCGCAATCTGAGCCAACAAGTCAGTCAATACAAGAGGATCAACAAGCGATACAACGTCAATCTAATATTCAGACTACACAGCCAAAAACAAGTGCATCATCAAACACATCACAACATCGTTCAGAAAGTAACACGTCAAAACAATCCACATCTCAAAGCACAGAAGAAAAACCATCTTCAGAGCAATCATCAGCTGAACAACCCTCAACAGAACAAAAACCTTCATCACAAAAAAGTACGCAGTCTTCAACTGAAAGTCACACTCATCGTAGTAGTGAATCTAATAACAAATCTAATTAAAAATAATAGCCTGACTGATAATGATTTTTTCACTATCAATCAGGCTCTTTTATTTTCTATTCTGTGACTTTACTTTCTTCTACGCGTTTTGCAATCTTAGTCATAATTGGATCTAAGAATGGTTTAGCAATAAATCCGATTAAGAAGAAACTAAGACCGAACAGACCGAAGATAATTAATTTTGTAATTAAGATTTCTGGTACGATTCCACCTACAACTTCACGTAAGCAATCAATTAAGTACGTAAATGGTAAGTAAGGTGAAATGTTTTGGAAGAACTTAGGTAGTGTAGCTACTGGGAAGGTACCGCCACCACCTGCAATTTGTAATACTAAAAGAATGATGGCTACCGCTTTACCTGGATTACCCAATATAGATACACACGTATAAACAATGGTATTAAACACAATTGCACCAAATAATGCAACGAGTACAAAGAGCAATGGTGATTCTACTTGCGCATGAAGTAAGAATAAGTCACCTGTTGTAACAATGAGGGTTTGTAATACACCCATCAAGATAAAGAACATTCCTTTACCAAGATATTCTTGTCGTTTCGTTAACTGATCTGCTAATTCTTCATGTTTGTTATGCACTGTCAATAAACTCACTAATAATAAAGCGCCCACCCAAATAGATAATGCTGTATAGAATGGTGTCATCCCTGAACCATAATCTCTGACTGGGAAAACATCGACAGTTTTCTTATTAATTGGGTTTGCGATAACATCTGCTTGTTTTTTCAAATCATTTTTTAGACTATTAACGAGTTTATCTACTGCATCGTCATCGTCCAATTGATTGAATATATCATTAGCCTTATTTAAATCTCTTTCGATACCAGGTAATTTTGTTTGTGCAAAGTTCGCTAAATTCGCTAAAGCTTCTTTTGCTTTTGGCTGATTCTCATCTAATAAATCTACTGCATTATCATACTTATCAAATAATGTTGGTAAGTTAGCATTAACAGTAGCTGTTGCATTTGCAAGACGTTGTTCTAAATCAGGTAAATCATTACGTACAAAGTCTGCAGCTTTTGCTACATTTTTTCTTACTATTGGGAAGTAATTTTTAGCAGTTTGAGTTGCTTCAATATATCCCGCTTCAAGTGATGGTAATTCACTTTGAAGTGTTGCAATACGATTTTGACCATTACCTACAATATCTTGACCTGCTTGAATCACTTGATTAATCGTATTTAATTTAGATTGCACATCTGATAATACAACTTGGCCTTCACTTAATTGTTTTGTAATATCATTAGAAACTACAAGTAAACGATGATTTAAATTATTTTTAATGTAATCTCTATAACTACCTAAACCAGAATTTAAAGTTGGCAAGCTTCTTAATACATTAATAGATTCCGCACTACCTTTACCACCACTTGATAATGCATCAATCAATTGGTTAGTAGAACGTAACGTATCATTTATACGGTTATTGGTACTTTCGATTCGTTTAATTTGTGGTGCTACATTCACATGTTCACGTTGTTGTAACTCTTTTAATACATCAATTAATTGTTGATTGTATTTTGATGTGTTCTCTAAACGTCCTTTAATATTTCGAAGCATATCATTGTATTCTGTTGGACGATTAGAGGCAATGACACCATACGTTATATCTCTTAATGCTTTTACATCAGATTGTGATGCCTTAGCTTGCTTATCAGCATTTGAAGATAATGCAAGTAATGCTTCAGCAAGTCCACTATTCATTGATTTAACATCTTCATTCGAAAGAATCTGATCATTAGGTAATTGATCATTATTCGAACTATTACTTAGTTTTTGAATCGTATATTGAGGCATACTGTTGTCATTAGTTGTAGCACTTTGTTGTCGTAAATTATTATTTACATTACCATTAACGGCTTGTGCTCGCCCAGCTGCCTCTTGATAATCTCCAACACGTTGCTTAGCCATACCTAAATAACCTTGTGCATCGTTAAGTTGTTGATTCGCTAAGTCTAATCCTTGACTTGCAATATCTACCCCTCTATTAATTTTAGGGAATGTCTGAGGAATATCATCTGCTGCTACATTCACTAATTTCTGAATGTTAGGCATATATTCATTCAATGCGAGAATTAATTTCGCTTTTTGATTCAATGAAGGGATTGCTGCATTGACGTCATTTAATTTTTGTTGAGCATTTAAAATATCACTTTTATAGTTACCTAAATCACGGAATTGGTTCGCATATTGATCAAGTTGACCTTGATGATCATTAAGATAAACAATTCTATCTGCAATTTTATTCAATTTAGGTAAAGATTGATGTGCTGCATATACTGCATTTTTAATTTTATTGATTGTCGGTACTTCATCTTCAATTTGAAGACCTACTTTATTTGCTTCTTTCAATAATGCTTTCGTTACAGTCGTATTAAATTGCTTATTGGCTTCATCAACAATAATGGTCGAACCGGTATCAGTCATTTTAGGGGCGACAGCATTAATTTTTTGGTTCACTTTATATGTAATATCTGCTTTTTCTGGATGTTTACGAAGTGTTCCAGTGATTTGATGTGTAAATGTCTTAGGTATGTAAATTCCTGCATAATATTTACCCATTCGTATATCATGATCTGCTTTCTCCCGACTGACAAATTGCCAATCAAATTTATCGTTCTTCTTCAATGTGTCTTCGAGCGTATTACCTACATTTATTTTCTTACCTCGAATTTTATCGCCTTGGTCTTCGTTTACAACTGCCACTTTAATATGACCTGTATTACTATATGGATCCCACATTGCCCATAAATTAAACCATGCATAAAATGAAGGCAAAATTGCCAAACCGCCTAGAATCACCCAAGCAGCAGGTGTTTTAGCGACACGCTTTAAGTCTGTCAAAAATAGTTTAAACGCGTTCTTCATTTTCACTCTCCTAAAAATGAAATATTAAGAATTTATATCAATATGATTTAAAACATTGTTTTTTATATCGTAGAATTAGTATAATACTTTTATCACGAATGCCATAATTAGTTGATATACGTCAACAATTAAAATGTTACTCATGCATTATAGCAGAAAATAATTTTAGCGACAAAGCTAACGCTACGTTAAAATGCGATAGAATTCGTCTGACTTAAGACGGATTTATAAAATATATTATACAAAATTAAGGAGCGTTTATTGATGTCGAAGCAAAAATTTATGATATATTTGCTAACTACAACTTTGGTTTTACCAACATTTACGTCTAGTGTTGCTCAAGCTGAAGAGAATACAAAACAAACTAAAACATCTGAATCGAATCATGAGGATTCAACTTCTACATCAGAAACAACACGTATTGAAAGTAATGAAACGTCATCTTCAGAAGAATCAACTTCTGATAGCTCTGATAATAATAAAAAACAAGAGTCTCAGTCAAAAGAAAGTCAATCAGACACAACTTCAAATGAAGATGCATCCTCTCATTCTAAATCATCATTAACACATTCGAAAAATAATAGCTCATCTCATACTAAAGATGAAGATACGTACCATACACCATTATCTGTATTTAACATTAATGATTCAAATCATTCATTCTCATCAAACTTTTTAGATCCTAGTCACTTTGAAAATGGCTTCAGTTTAACAAGTTTAATTTCATCTTTATTCCATTTTGATGATGATATTTCTAAATATGAACATGTTAAAAGTGATTCATCTTCATCTAATACTAATGATGACAAAAATGCAACGAATACAACGTCTTCAGATGAAGATAGTACTGAATCATCACATCAACGCACAACAATCGATGCATCATCTCAAGACGTATCTGATAAGTCAAATAGTCATGTCACATCATCAAATCAATCTGATGTATTAACAGAAAATAGTCAGTCAGATCAACCTTCTGAATCATCATTTAAATATAGTAACAGCAATGACAATCATTCAACTGATGATTCCAGCGTAAGCAAAGCTTTAGATTCATTGAATCAATTAGCTTCAGATTTAAATGATTCTAGTAATAATGAGTCATCAACATCTGACAATAACGATCAATCAACATCACAGCAAACAACAAAGAACACAACATCTCAGGAAGAGCAAGCAACATCTAACAAAGACAGTCAACAATCAGAGGATGTACTAGATGCGCTTCTTGATAAATATAGTGATAAAGCACAACAAACCCATAAAGACTATACATCATCTAAAAAAGACAGCACATCTCAAACATCACAAAATGAAGGTTCAAAAAATAGTAAAGCAACAACTCAAAATCAAACATCTACAAATAAAGACAACCCACAATTGCCGACGGAGAAGCAACTAAAACATAAACAAGAAGCACCACAATCATTTGAAAATGATTTTAAACAAAGTAATACACGTGCTATAAGTTTATTCCAAGATGTACCAAGATTAGATGGGAATAATGTTACTAATGGAAACATGGCAGTGGTAGAAAATAAAGCAACACGTGAATTTATTACATCTATTGCTAAAGATGCGCATAAAATTGGTCAAGATAATGATATTTATGCTTCTGTAATGATTGCGCAGGCCATTTTAGAATCAAGTTCAGGTAATAGTTCACTTGCACAAGCACCAAACTACAATTTATTCGGCATGAAAGGTAGTTATAAAGGAGCTTCAGTTAACTTTAATACACTTGAAGCTAGTAGCGATAATACGATATTTAGTATTAATGCTAGTTTCCGTAAATATCCAAATCTTAAAGCGTCACTAAAAGATTATGCTCATTTAATTAAACATGGTATTGACGGTAATCCTACAATTTATAAATCATCTTGGAAAAATGTTGCTCCAACTTATCGTTCAGCAACACGTCATTTAAGCCAAACATATGCAACTGATCCAAACTATGCAACGAAATTAAATAGCTTAATTGAACATTATAATTTAACTGATTTTGATAAGAAACATATGCCTGATTTAGATAAATATTCAAAATCAACAGGAAGTAATGGCACAGATGTTTCAGGAAATGCATTTAAGCCATTTTCAATTTCAGATGTTTCTTCACCATATCCATATGGTCAATGTACTTGGTATGTGTACGAACGTGTTCAACAATTTGATAAACATGTAGGCGGTCAATGGGGCGATGCACATAACTGGGATAATAGCGCTGAAGACGCAGGTTATAGTATAAGCACAACACCTAAAAATCATACAGCAGTTGTATTTGAAGCAGGTCAATCTGGAGCAAGTGCATTATATGGTCACGTTGCTTTTGTTGAAAAAGTCAATGATGATGGCTCAATCATTATTTCAGAATCAAATGTAAAAGGATTAGGTATTGTATCTTATCGTCAAATTGATGCCGATACTACCTCATCTCTACACTATATTCAACCTAAATAAGTGCATAACAAAAGCCATTGATTTTCAAATCAATGGCTTTTTTATTATGAATATACTAATACTTGGGCAATTAACAAACCACCACCAAAGATAAATACAAAAGCGACAATTGGCCATACAAATTTAAACCAATGTGAATATTTCATATCCAACATTTGTAATGTAGCCATAATCAATCCTGTTGGTGCTAAAAATAGCATCGCATATTGTCCAAATTGATACGCTGTCACAATTACAAATCGAGGAATACCTACTGTATCAGCAAGCGGAGCAAAAATTGGCATCGCAAGTACAGCTAATCCTGATGATGAAGGAATAATAAAACCTAAAAAGAAAAAGATAATAAGCAATGTGATAATAAATAGTGGCCCATTGACATCTTTAACAAGTGATGATGAAAAATGTAATACTGTATCTGAAATCAGCCCATCATTCATAATCATGTTAATACCCCGTGCAAGACCAATGATTAATGATACACCCACTAAACTTGATGCCCCATTAACGAATGCATCAACTACTCTTTTCTCACCTAATCCATCCTTACCTAATCCGGCAATCAGCATAATCACAATGGTAAAGGCTAAAAACATAGACGCCATTATCGGGAACCACCATCCCTGAGTCATGACGCCCCATACCATAATTGGAAAAGGTAAGATAAATAATATTAAAATAATTTTTTTACGTAAGGTGAAAATACTTTCTTCACTATTATTCTTAATCACTGACCATTGTCTTTCAAACTTCACTTTATCTTCATAAGTATATGATAATTTTGGATCTTTCTTGATACGCTTTGCATACCAGTATAAGTATCCAATCGTAAAGATGGCTGCTACAACGAGTCCAGCGATACGCCAATATAATCCATCTACAAATGTTGTTCCTGCAGCATTAGAAGCGATTACCACTGAAAAAGGATTAACTGTTGAAAATGTACTACCAATAGAACTTGCAAGGAAAATAGATCCTACGCATATAATGGAATCATAACCCATCGCTATAAATATAGGTACAAGCACTGGATAGAAAGCGACTGCTTCTTCCTCTATACCACACAATGTTCCACCTAAAATCATTAAGATAGATACCATAAAGACCAGTAAAAATTCATGACCCTTAGTTTTTTTAGTTAGTGCTAATAATCCGGATTCAAAAGACCCACTCGTTTGTACGACTCCTATTAAACCACCAAGCACAAGAATAAATACCATGACATCGACAGCTTCAATGGTCCCATTTACCATGCTTGAAGTAATTTGCTCGAGGCCAGCTGGATTTTGTTCCAAGCGCTCGTAAGTTCCAGGAATTGATATGGGTTTATTGATAGCACCTGATTTAAATTGATTCACATCAATTTTGACACCTAATTTATCCAGTTGAGCTTGTGTTCCAGGAACTGTTGTGGTTTTATGATGTGCATCAACAATCTTAAATTCGTGAGCGCCTGCATGATAAGAAAGCTTAGCATAGGCACCTGCTGGCACAATCCAAGTTGCTAACACCGCAATCATGGTTAAAATAAATAATATTGTAAATGCACCAGGCATTTTTAATCGAAACCGTTTTTTCTCTTTTTTATCAGATGCGGTATACGATACGCGTTCATTGTATTCCATGCTCTCCACCCCTTTAATCTTAATCACTTCAACATGTACTACGTCATAATTACAATGTAGTTATTTTAAAATTATTTTTTTACACTTTAAGTTTATGTCTAATGCATAGATGATTTAAAGTAAATTGATTATTATTCATCTTTTACATATGTTGAGTTATCAATTTAAATATAACAACTCAACATATAAAAATAGAGTAAATAATTAATGTTCAATGGCATTAATTATTTACTCATACTCATACTTATTTGGTTTAGTTATTAGATTGATGGTGTTTACGTTTACGACGACTGAACCACACAAGCGCACCGCCTGCAATAGCAATCACTGCTGCAATTGGAACCCAGTTTTTCTTAATAGCTTCACCTGTGGCTGGTAACGATAAATCGCCATCACTATTAAATAAACCGCTAAGTAAACCATCATCGCCTAAATGACCTAATGATAAGCCTTGTGTTGGATTAGGAATATCACTTATACCGTCAAGTAAGCTGTTTCCATTTGTTAATCCATCAAGCAAACTACTACCTGAAGGAAGATTGCCTAATAAATGACTTCCTGTTAAACCACCTAGTAAATCTAATCCATTACCTAATAGATTTGAATCACTTGTGTTACCCGTAATACGATCTAATAATGATGGTCGATTCACAATAGGATCAAGAATATAGTTTAATCTATTTTTGGCTTGACCTAAGCTGTTTTGAAGTTGTAATAAGTCATTGGCTTTACCGTTAATTGTACTTTTCACTAAATCTAAAGCATTTGCTTTATCAGATTGTACTCTTGAAATAATATCAGCTAAAGCATTCGCTTTTGCTTGGTTTAATTTTGTTGCTAACATTGTTTCAATGGCTTGTTTACGATTAGACGTTTTATCTAAAATATCATTTAAAATATCATCACTAGACACAAGACCATGTTGATTAAATGCTTGTTTTAAGCGATCAACAATTTGTGAATTTGTTAAATGGTCATTTACTAATCGTTTCGCAATAGTAGCCGCTTCATTTTGCCCTAAACGTGTAGATAAGATTGTTTTTAATAAATCTTCTTTATTAGGTGCTTGTTCTAACATAGATTTTAAGATGTCATCACTCGTTGTTGAAGTCAATCTATCAATCTGTTTCATAATCTGATCTGCAATTTGTTTATCAGATTGTCCCTTTGTTTTAATATTTTTCAATATGTGTTGCGCTTCATTTTTGCTAAACACACTGTTTAATACATCTTCAGCTGCACGTTGTTTGTCAGAGACTTGTTGCAAACGATTAAGAATAATATCACGGTTATTCTCTATATTTTTACGTACAGTTTCGATGTCATTATCAATAGCTTGTTTATCTTTTTTCGCTAAATCAGCTTGATTTTGAATTTTATCACGTAAATCAGATAATTGATCTAATTTGCGATTGATATATAAATGACTGGCATCATCTTGACTATTTTCAATTTTAGCAATAGCTTGATTAATTTTTTCAGTTTCAGATAATTGGTGATTCACTTTATCAAATTGGTGATATCGTGCATCTGTATCTGAGTCTTGTTCTTTATTAGTATTGTTTAATTTAGCTAATTCATCTAATACATGATGGTTTGAATTAGAATGTGTTGTGTCTTCTGTTGTTGGCGCTTCTTGAGTGCTAGATGATTCAGTTGTCGTCTCTTCGGTACTCTTTTCATCACTTGGTAATTGTTTTGAATTGTTTTCTTTTGAACTTTTGATGTCTTTTTTAGCGCTATCAATATCATTTTGAATACTATCTAATTTATCAACAATAGAAGTTTCTGATTTAGAAGATGTTGTTTGATTTGAAGGATTCTCTGTTGTTGGAGCTTCTTTTGGTGATTCTTCTGTAGTGGGTTCTTCTTTCGTTACTTCATTAGTTGTGTTTTCAGAAGGTTTTGATTCAGAAGACGAAGATTCATTTGATGTTGGTGTATCTTTTTGTTGACCGCTATCAACTTTATGAGATAAAGCATCTAAATCTGATACGATGTTATCTAATTCATTTGATATATCAGATGTATTATCAGCTGAAGTGTCGTTACTTGTTGTAGCTTTTTCTTCTGTTGAAGCATCTTGAGTGCTAGATGATTCAGTGCTATTATCCTTGTTTGAAACATCAGTTGTGTTTTCTTGTGCCGTTGCTTTATTTTCTTTTTTCGCTTCTTTGATTATATTTTTAATTTCAGTCTGATTTTTAGCACTTTCAATATCTTCTTTATAACTTTTTAACTCAACTGCACTTAAATTTTTTAATTGCTTAATGTCTTTTTTCGCTTTATTCATTGCATCTTGTAAATCTTTCTGAACATGTGTTGTAGTTTCAGAAGTTGTTGTTTCCGTATCTTGTGTTGCTGCAAATGCGTCTCTAGTAAACCCATAACCTACAAGTGAACTACTTAATATTAAAGCTGAACATGACACTTTTAAATACGAACTTAACTTCGACATTTTACGATTTTCGTTTTGCGTATTTTTATTCATTAATGCCACCCTTTTCTAGTGATATTCCATTTCATTATATAATATTTTACATAAAACTTGAATGTCTTATTATATTTTTATTTATTCGTTTTCATCAAAGACTAAACATCATTAATTATTATATTTTTAAGCGTTTGATATTCATTTTTCGAATATTTGTTACCTCTACTGAATACTGATATTGACCCGTTAAATCAATCAGCGATAAAAACTTATGATGTCCTGCGCCTGTATCTATAGATAATTCATTTTTCTTTTTATAAATGTCATCTTTTTTTAATCCATAGCGATAATTCGGTACATGGCCATGAACTAGATATTTATTTTTAGGAATCTGATGATTAAGCAAATGTGAATAATGTCCAGTAGTATATTCTTTAATCTGCTTATTCAAAGGTTTACTGGTATCTATTCCTGCATGTGCAAAGATATAATTACCAATCACTTCAACAGCAGATAATTCACGTAAGAATGCATGCCAACGCTTAATCTTTTTATCTTTACTATTTAACCAACGCATTTCATGGTTACCTGCTAAAGCAAGCGCACCACGTCGTTTTAACTTTTTAACTAATTTTAATGTTCCAAATGAATCCGGTCCATTATTGACATAATCCCCCATAAGTACGAGCTGATCTTTTTTTGGATTATATTTTGCTCGTTTTAAAAGTATGGAAAGGGCTTTTCGATGTCCATGAATATCAGAAATCACAAGTAGCCTTTCTGACATGTAAATCTCTCCTTAAATGTAAATGCTTTATGTTGTAAGACTTATTATTCAAAATTGTTATTACCCTTAATTTTCAATTTAATACATAAGAAAGTAACAAAATGTTTATTCAATCCTCTACTGATAATACTGTATATTCCATTATAATGTATCAACATTAACTAACTTTAAACAATTTATTAACGTAACCTCAAAATTCTTTCTTTAATATAAACAATAGAATAGAAAAAATTTATATATTTTGGGGAATTAATTTATGAATACAAAACAAATGATGATTTTTAAAAATTTTGTTGAATTGCAGAATGAAAATGCTGTTGCTGAAAAACTGGGGATAACGCAACCAACTGTAACATTTCATCTAAAAAATTTAAATAACGAACTTGGAATACCCTTATATTTTAAAAAAGGGAAATGTTTCAATTTAACAGATGCTGGAGACTTACTTTATCGTAATTCTAATAAAATGCTAAATTTAATTGATGAAACAACACATATGATTGAAGAATTCAAACAATCCAAACGTGGAATTTTACGAGTTGGAGCAAGTCATGCACCTATTTATAGTATTCTTCCTACCACTTTAAAAAAATATATGCACGATTATCCAAATATTGATATTAATTTAATTGTAGATACTGCTCCTATGATATTAAAGAAAATAAAAGATAGAGAGATTGATATCGGTGTTATTTCAGAAAAAGGATTCAATGAAAAAGAATTGAAAGTGAAACGTCTTCAAGAAAATCCACTTGTTATCGCAATGGATAAAAGACATCCTTTGGCTTCAAAAACAGACATTTCATTAGAAGATTTAAATGCGTATCGCTTCGTTATTCACAGTAGTGGTTCAACACGAGAAAGTATTGATGATTGGCGAAAAAACAATTTTATTGATTTAAATGTTCATATGGAATCAAATAGTATTAGTAGTATATTAACAATTATTAAAGATTCTAATTATCTGAGTCTTGTAAGTCAAAGCACCTTATTCCATCATCCTAATATTATTGGCAAGTCATTAAAAGAAGGCCCACCTTCAAGCTATATCTCTATCGTTTACCGGGCAGATCATCATCTCACTTCTCTTATTCAAAACTTTATGACATTAATCTATTCTTTAAAAAATGAAAGTATTTAAACGTCAATGATATACAAAGATCATTTATATAACCAAAGGAGTAGAAAACAATTCTTGTAGATTTCATTTTCTACTTTTTTTAATTATTTTATTAAATGTAAATTTCTTATAAATTTTATTAATAAATAACTATAAAAATAATAACATTTTTACATTATATTAATAAATCGCTATAAAAATTTGTCTATTCCTAATATAATAAAATTAAGAGAACACCGTTTTCATCAATTTTGATATGAAGGAGGCTGAGTTGATGCTTATACTTTCTATTATTTTACTAGTAGTTGGTATCATACTCATCTCTATTAGTAGCTTCGTCGCATATAGACAAGATATTGATCTTAGAGAAAAAATATATTTACCTGGCGTTTTATTTGTACTCATCGGTGCAATTTGTCTTATCGGATATTTCGTAGCTTAAATTTATACATAAGTTATAAGGAGTATGGCAACAGATACTAAATGAAATGTTGTCACACTCCCTATATTTTTCAATAGTCATTTATATATCATATATATTATCGTATTACATTTTTTCTACGTGGTAAAAGTAAAGCGACTATAAGGGCGATGATTCCAATGGTCGCAATCATTATAAATTGTAATGTAAAATTAGATAATGGTTGAATAAGAATCATCAATAATGGCGCAATGGCTGTTCCTAAAAACAAAATAAATGTATTAACGGATAAGAAGAAACCTTGATTACGATTAACAACCATGCCTACTTTTGAAATCGTCGATGGAATTGCAAACGCAATACCTCCTACAAATATTACACTCCATATCACCAATAAAATAACATTTGTAGTGAAGCCCATTAAAATAAGAGAAACGATACTAACAATTAATGCTCCTACAATCACTTGTTTAACTCCTATTCGCTCACTCATACGACCTGCTAATAATGAAAGTAACATCCCAATAATACCAAAGAGTTTAGCATTAATTGCTGTTGCTTCCGAGCCACCCACAATATCAGAAGTAATATAATGATTAAAGATTGTATACATACTAATGAACATGGTAAGTAAGGATAAAGAAATAAGATAACATAATATGACTATTTTATTATCTTTAAAATCTTTAAAGTTTTTGAAGAAACCTACTAGTTTAATTTGAGGATTTTTCACTGGACTTTCTGGAACGAATTTATAAATGAGTATTGCTATAAGAATGTAGAGTAATGTCAATATGAAATAAACCATATGCCAATTAGAATAACGTACCACAATTTCACTTAAATTTTGCCCTATCACACCAGATAACATAAAACTTGTACTAATGAAACTAATCGCAGTCACACGTTTTACTGGTGAATACGTTTCAGTAACATAAGTAATAGATACGGGTGAAAAAGCTGCCGCACATATACCTTGAATTGCACGAAGAATAATAAGTAGTGTGAACGAGTGAATGAAACCTATCAGTAAACATATAATGACGAGTCCAATAAGTCCAAATAAAATCGTACGAATACGTCCAAATTTTTCAGAAATTGTACCATAAAATAGACAACTTATTGAATACGTAATTGAAAAGATAACACCATTTAGAGAGGCAACAGCATTTGAAATGCCAAAATCTTTTGCGAATACCGAGGTAAGGGGTAAAGCAGTATATAAACTTGCCATAACAATAATACCCGAAATAAAGAAAATTGTAGTCATTCGATTATAATGCATCGATGTTTCCATAATATAACTCCTTTCATAGATTTTTTCACAACAGTACTATTATGACACGTTCAATATAGTTTCTAAAGTGTACTGATTAACACTTTCTTATAAAAAGATATTTATCTAACGCTTTTTATTGACTTTACTTATTAATAAGCATATAATTTCCAGTATAAAAATTATACTTATTTTATTATAAAATAATTTAACTAAAAAAAGGAGTACTTATTAATGATCTTACGTTATGCTGCAAATTTAAAACTTGCAAAAGAATTATATGATTCATCAAAACCAAAATTACAAGGTAGCCAAGAAATGATTGATACATTTAAAAATGTATTTGGTTTACCAGAAAAATCAGTTAAATTAGCAGGTACAGTAGAAGCTACTGCTGCTGCATTATTTGCTGCAAGTTTCTTAAACAAAAATATTTCTCGTTTAGGTTCTATTGCAACATTTGGTGTATTAGGCGTTGCAGCTTACAAACACTTTGAAGCTGGTCACGGTAAAGAAGGCGCACAACACGCTTTAGATTTACTTGGCTTAGCTGCTTTAAGTTTTGCTGATACATTCGGTAAAAACTAATTCAATACTTATATAAATAAAAACGTTCAGCGTGAATGCATTACACATTTGTGCTGAACGTTTTTATTTAACTTTTTTTAACGTGACTTTTATACTTAGTTTAACTAAAAAATATGATATAAAGGAGCGTTTTGATAATGATATTACGTTATGCTACCAATTTAAAACTCGCTAAAGATTTGTATGCCGCTTCAAAACGTAAACTTACCGGTAACCCTTATACTAAACAACTATTTACACAGGATTTTGAGCTATCGGAACATGCAATGAAATTAGCAGGTGTGATTGAGTTCATTGCATCGGGTTTGTTTGCCACAAGTTTCTTGCATAAAAATATCTCTCGCTTAGGATCACTTGTCACGTTTAGTGTATTAAGTGTCGCAGTATACAAACGCCTTGAAGCAGGTCATGGTAAGGTTGGCGCACAGCATGCTTTAGACTTATTAGGTTTAGCTGCACTTAGTCTTATCGATACATTTTCTAAGAAATAATAAAGAGCGCATGGGACAACAAATACAATATGAATGCTGTCCCATTCCTTTTAGTTGTATTTATGTAATATACTTTTAGAGATGTGACATAACGAGATATCTTCAGGATGTTTATCTAATCTATCTTGATGTTCGTCTGCACTTTTAATATAACTTTCTAAAGGACGTACTTCCACAACGATTTTATCTCTATCTGAACGTTGTTGAATGAATTGTTGTGCTTCTTTAAGATGGCTCTCAATTTCACTATAAACACCTGTACGATATTTAAGTCCTTTATCTACGCCTTGTTTATTCAGACTGTATGGGTCTATGATTTCAAATAAATAATGCATTAAATCATGAATTGAAGTGATATCAGGATTAAATACGGTTTTGACACATTCAACATAACCATCATATTCACCATCAAGTCGCTGCGTTTTACCATTTGCACGCCCTGCTTCAGTAGACATAACGCCCGGCAATGTTTTAACAAATGCTTGTACACCCCACAAACACCCTCCAGCTAGATATACTGTTTCCAATGTATCACCCCTATTTTTATAATTCTTTTACTAAATTATACCAAGCTACATTTGCATGATTAGAATCTGATAATCCTTTATTAATATATCCATGCGATTCATAAAAACTTACTAAAGTATCACGACAAGTGAGAGTGACTCCGAAACGTGCATGTTGCCTTGCTATATTCTCAAAATCATTTAACAGTTGCCCTGCAATGCCTTGATTTTGAAAATCTTTCGCTACAACTAAATCGAGTACACTTAAATAACCACCCATATCGGGGTTGGGTCTAATCGATGCAAATAAATCATCTGTAATAAACTTATTCGAAATAGTTGGACCATTAATATAACCAACGATTTGATTGTTTTCTTCTGCAACAATAAACGTATCCGGAATGATTTCAATACGCTGTTTTAAAGCTTGAGTTGTTGTTGCTTCTTCTTTAGTAAACCCTTCATTTTCTAATTGAATTAAACTTTCTAAATCATCTGTCACTACATTTCGAAAATTCATGTTCTACACCCTTTCAATGTCATCATATAGTTTTATTTAATAGCGATTTATCCTTTCAACTTTTAAGTGTATGACAAAACTGTCATATAGATGATAGGGAATATTAAGGTTGTTTTTTTATGAATATGTTAGTTTATAAATGTACATAGGTATGATTATTTTGAAAAATAAAATCATTATCTTTATGTATATAGAATGATCATTACTAAGAACTAACTACCTTTGACTATACATCATTTTAAATAGGTATTTGGTACAACACTTATAGCATCTTCATTCATTTTTCTCACATCCTAGCAGAATATTGATTAACAATATCATTATCATATACCTCATCAACTTATTGATTCAGAGAACGATACTAATTAATCATGACCAAAACAAATGACTCATTACACCTAGAAATGATTACAACATAAATCAGGGTATTAACTATAACATGAATCACATTCCCGTCATCCTTTAGAATCAACACACAGGTTTTTATAATGTTTCAGCGCTACAGTGAAATCTACCTAAAGACAAGGTATTGGTTTCAATGGTCTTGCATAGGAAAATGGATGAAATAACGACATGCTAGAAAATAATGACAACGGTTTTAATAGTTATGTTGAAAAACAGAGCTTAATGAAACAGTGAACAACGACGACTCAACCTCATGACACTAAATTAAATGCTATTCAAACAACACGTTACTTTGACAACACGACTTATGTATCAAATCACACATCACTGAACAACTGCATTATTTAAAAACAGAACCTACACTTAGTTATCATCATTCACTATTCTTAAATAGCGCTACATATTCTTTAGTAATGCCCCTTCCTAAAGAATATGACACTAATACTTCAAAATTTAATTATTTTAGCATATTCACTCTTATACTAACCTTAGAAGTATTAGCTTTAGACGCGTTATTCCTAAAAAACATTAACTGTATTTTTCTAAGTATCTGTTACTAATACTGTAACAACATTTCTTTCATGCATTATAAAAAAGCTATTGTCCAGTTTTATAAGTCCTGGCAATAGCTCTATTTGTTTATAAAAACATTCAATTATGTCTTCTATTACACAATACGTTTACGAATAGCTCCCGAGATAAAGTCAACAATGGCTACCATAATCACTAAGCCGATTAAGATAATCCCTACTCGATCCCATGAACGTGTTTGAAGTGCAAAGATCAGTGGTGTACCAATACCCCCAGCACCGATTAAACCTAAAATAGATGCTGAACGTAGGTTTAATTCAAAGCGATATAAAATAAGGGATAAGAATGATGGTAAAATTTGAGGAATCACCGCAAAGACAAGTGTTTTAGTTTTATTCGCACCACTTGCTTTTAAAGCCTCGGCTGATGAGAAGTCTAAACTTTCAATATCCTCTATAAATAATTTACCTAACATCCCTACTGAGTGAATCCCTAATGCAAGTACCCCTGAAAATGAACCAGGACCTACTGCTTTTATGAAAATTAACGCCATAACAATTTCAGGGAATACACGAATCACACTCAAAATGAATTTAGTAATCCCTGTGACTGGTCGAACTTTTACTAAGTTACGTGCGCCTAAAAATGCGAATGGAATGCAAATCACTGCTGCAATAAATGTACCAATAACAGCAATGGCAAACGTTTCAAGTAAACCACGAAGTAAGTCTTCTCCAGCTGGAATATAAAAGTAATCCCAATCAGGATGGAATAATCCATTAAAAATAGATTTAAGAATTTCAATTGATTTAGCTTTTAATTCTAAAGCAGGCATACCTGCAAATCCCCAAACAATGATAACTAAAACAACAATGGCAATCAGCCAATGTTTAATCATTCTTTGTTTGTGTTCCTTTGATCTCACTGGATATTTCTTTTCTAACTGATGCTGTTCTCGTGTCATGCGAGTTTTTCCCTCACTTTCGAGCTGACATAGTCAATAATGACAACAATGACTAAAGTGAACAGAATAATCATCGCTGTTTTTGGATATTGGAATAATCCTAAAGTTGAATCGTAGAATAAACCGATACCACCAGCACCTACTAATCCAAGAACTGCTGAGGCACGAATATTAATCTCAAATGCAAATAATACATAAGATAAAAATGTAGACATTGTTTGTGGAACTACTCCAAACATAATCCATTTTGTCTTATTTGCACCTACTGCCGTCATCGCTTCCATTGGACCTGGATCAATTGTTTCAAGCGATTCATAGAACAATTTCGCAATAACACAAATGGTTAAAATAAATAATGCCAATACCCCTGGAATTTGTCCGATACCAAAAACGGCAACAAAGACAGCAGCTAATAATAAATCTGGAATGGTACGTACAATATTTAAAATAAAACGTGATGGAACCGTAATCCATTTTGTTTTTACAATATTACTTGCACAGAGCAATGCAACAGGAATTGATACGATGGATCCTAAGAATGTTCCTACAATAGCCATACGAATTGTGTCTAACATAGGTTTGGTAATAGTATTTAAGTAACTCCAATCTGGTGGAACCATTTGTCCAAAGAAAGAACCGATTTGTGGAATACCTACCATTAAGTCACTAAAGTTAAAGCCAGTGTATAAAAAACTCCACACTACGAGCGCAATCACTAAAAATAGGGTTAAACTAGTTTTGAAAGAGAATTTTTTATTTAAATATTGATCATATTTACCTGTAGTAGGTGTTGCCATATTACTCCACCCCTAGCTTCTCATCGTCATTAAGTTTACGACCATAAATTTCATTAAATACATCTTCATTCGCTTCACTTGCTGGACCATCATAAACCAGTTCTCCTGCACGTAAACCAATAATACGTGTTCCATATTCTAAAGCTAAATCAACAAAGTGTAGGTTAATTAAAATGGTAATACCTAATTCTTCATTGATTTTTTTCAAGTCATCCATAACTTGTTTAGTAGTGAGGGGGTCTAAAGATGCAACAGGCTCATCTGCTAAAATAATCGCTGGCTCTTGTGCTAAGGCGCGTGCAATTGAAATACGTTGCTGTTGGCCTCCAGACAGTTCGTCTGAACGTTGGTCATATTTATCCAAAATATTCACACGTTCTAACGCATCCATTGCTTTAATTTTGTCTTCTTTTGGAAATAATCCTAATATCATTTTCCAAGTTGGATGATAACCAACGCGACCACTTAATACATTTCTCAACACAGTAGATCGTTTGACTAAATTAAAATGTTGGAAAATCATTCCTATATTACGACGCATCATCAATAATTCTTTACCTTTCGCTTTCGTAATCGATTTACCTTCAATTGTAATATCTCCCGAAGTAATATCATGTAGACGATTAACAGATCGCAATAATGTAGATTTCCCCGCACCTGATAAACCTACGATAACAGCAAAGTCACCTTTTTCAATGTTTAAATTAATATCTTTTAACCCCACATGACCATTAGGATAAATCTTGCTCACATTTTTAAACTCTATCTGACTCATGTATGTTTACACCCTTCTTTTTAATACAGAGAAAGAGGTCGGGACAAGATCACAAGAAATGACATATGCATTTCTTATATGACTCAATTGCCCTAGCCTCTTCTCTTTGTCACTTATTTAGTTCTGTCTTTGTGAAAATTATTTCATATTTTGAACTTCTTTTTCGTATTTTCTTACGATATCGAAGTCTGAGTCTTTAGCATCTGTATAGCCTTCGTGAGAGTATACTTCACTAATAATTTTATGTCCTTCTTTTGTTTTAGAGATGTCTTTAAATGCTTTTTTAAGTTTATCTTGGAAGTCTTTGTTCATATCAGGACGAACTGAAATCGTATCGTTAGGAATTGGTTTTGTTAGTTTAAGAATTTTAGTATCTTTAAATACGTTGGGTTGATCTTTTTTAACAATATTACGTGCATCTTGGAATACAGCTGCAGCGTCAACATCGCCATTTAATAATGAAATAACAGCTTGGTCATGACCTTTCATGTTTACGATTTTCATATCTTTAGTAGCGTCAATACCAGTATCTTTTTTAATTGTTGAAATTGGGAATGTGTAACCTGCTGTTGACGTTACATCTTGTAATGCGATTTTTTTACCTTTTAAATCTTTTAAGCTATTAATACCTGAATTCTTTTTAACTAAGATTTCTGATTTATAATCTTTTACAAGTTTTTTATTATTAGAACCATCTTCATTCACACCATAACGTTGTGCTTGTAATAATAAATCAGCTGCTTTTTGATCATGTGCTAAAGTGTATGCAGTTGGTGGTAAGAAACCAACATCTACTTTTTTAGATTTCATTGCTTCAACAATTGTATTGTAATTTGTTGATACAGACACTTTTACTGGGATACCTAATTTCTTAGATAATAACTTTTCAAGCGGTTTTGCTTTTGCTTCAAGTGTATCTGCATTTTGTGATGGTACGAATTGTACAGTTAATTCTTTAGGTGTATAGCCATCTTTACTTGAACCTGATCCACCATCCGAATTACTACTCTTATTATTGTCTAACGAGCTATTATTTCCACATGCTGCTGCAAAAATAATAACTGATAGCGCTAATACTAAAAGGTACTTCAATTGCTTCATAACCTATTGCCCCCGTTCGCTATGTATACATTTATGTAATTTGTCAACGCATTTCATTTGACAATATTAAGAGTAGCACAATATTAACCAAAATAATATTTATTATGTGTGAATTTTTTATAGAATTGTTTTACACTGTTAAAGAATTGTAAAATTTATTTAAATATTAACTAAACAATCTATTATCGACTCATTTTTTTATTATACTTTTTTATAAATCAATTAAAAAATATATTGGGAGATAAAACAATGACATGGATAAAAGTATTAAGTAGTACTATTTTAGCTTCATCAATCACATTATCTGCAACGCCAATCAGTCACGCTGCACCAAATCAAACTACCACTCAAACTGTCGCTTTTGACGCTTCACACGGCCAAACGGCAGGAGCTGCTGATTGGGTCATTGACGGTGGCTTTTCCGATTATGCTGATTCAATGCGTCAACAAGGATATACTGTGAAACAAATCGATGGAGAATCTAATATTTCACCTAATACACTACGTGGTATCAATATTCTCGTTCTTCCAGAAGCCAATATTCCTTTTAAAAAGAGAGAACAACAAGCTATGCTTAATTTTGTTGAAAAAGGTGGCAATATCATCTTTATCGCTGATCACTATAATGCAGACAGAAACTTAAATCGTTTCGATTCTTCAGAAGTGATGAATGGTTATCGTCGTGGTGCATATCAAGATATCACCAAAGATTTAACAAATGAGGAAAAGCATTCTAAAGCTATGCGCAATGTTAAAGGTTCAGATTGGCTTTCTGAACACTTCGGTGTACGTTTTCGTTATAACGCTTTAGGTGATTTAAACACTCAAAATATTGTGTCATCTAGTGACAGCTTCGGTATTACTGAAGGTGTACATTCTGTATCAATGCATGCTGGTTCAACTCTTGCCATTACAGATCCTACAAAAGCAAAAGGTATTATCTTCTTACCAGACCATTTATCTCAAAAACAACGTTGGTCTCATGCAGTCGATCAAGGTATTTACAATGGCGGTGGTATCGCAGAGGGTCCTTATGTCGCTATCTCAAAAGTAGGTAAAGGAAAAACAGCCTTCATTGGAGATTCATCATTAGTCGAAGATAGTACACCTAAATATGTACGTGAAGATAATGGAAAAACTAAGAAAACGTATGATGGGTTTAAAGAACAAGATAATAGTAAATTACTTGAAAATATTACAACTTGGTTTGGAAAACAAGATCATACACCGAATTTAAAAGAAACAGGTATTAAGTTAGATCAACCAACACCATTACTTAACTTTGAACAACCACAACATTCAACTGAACCTGAAAAAGAACCATGGTCACAACCACCTTCTGGATATAAGTGGTACAATCGTTCAACATTTAAACTAGGTAGTTATGGCAGTACATCATCACAGCTAAATAGTAAGCATAAAAATCATGGTAGCCATAATGGTAATAACAAAGCGAATAGTACAGAAGACAATACGACTGAAAATAATCATTCACAAGGGAATACGAATACATCACAACCTTCCCAAGGTACAGCTACTTCTAATTCAATGATTTCTAGCGATAATGTTCAATTCCATTTACCGGATAATGTATCAATAAATCAACCATTTAATATTCAAGTTGAATTAACAAACATGTCTAAAAATACAACTATTGATCATTTAAAATTAGGTATTTATCAAGATGGTGGTAGACAACTTGCACGTTTTTCTCAAAATGAGCAAAATGATGATACGGTAGGCTATAGTCAAGAACAGAGTGTAACCACTGACGATCAAGGTAACGCAACGTTAACTTTTACAGCTAAAACATCTGAACCTATTTCGGGTGCGAATATTCGTTTAAAACAAGGTAATAAAACGCTTGCTACAGGTTCAATTCAATAATTTATAATAATAATACAACAAATAAGAGATAATAAAGGTATGTGGCGTTCAATAAACTACTTCCCCTTTTTATCTCTTTATTTATGAAAGGAAATGACCTATGACACAACTCTCTTTTTATATCGTAAGTGATATACATGGCTATATTTTTCCCACTGACTTTTCAAAACGAAACCAAAATCTTCCTATGGGATTATTAAAAGTAAATCAACTTATCGAACAAGAACGTCAACACGATGACTATAGTTTTAAAATTGATAATGGTGATTTTTTACAAGGTTCTCCCTTATGCCATTACCTAGCAACTAAAGAACAATCAAGTCAACCTCTTACTGATATTTATAATCGTCTTAATTTTGACTTTGGTACATTAGGTAATCATGAATTTAATTATGGATTACCTTATTTACAAAATACTTTAAACCATCTTCATCACCCTATCTTGTGTGCAAATATTTTTGATCACAATAACGCCCCTTTGACTGGTCAAGGCGTAAGTTATTTTAAACGTGACGATATAACTATTGGCGTCATTGGATTAACAACGTCATTCATTCCAAATTGGGAACAACCTGCCCATATTAAAGGACTAACGTTCAACAGTGCAGTTGAGACATTAAAATGTATTTTACCAGACGTTCGTAAAAAATCAGATGTTGTCGTTGTGTCTTATCATGGCGGTTTTGAAAAAAGTCTTGATACTAATACACCTACTGAAGAATTAACTGGAGAAAATGAAGGATCTGATATACTAGAACGTTTCCATAAAGATATTGACGTGCTTATAACAGGACACCAACATCGTGATATTGCAATGATAAAATATGACACAGCCATTATCCAACCAGGTACACGAGGTACAGAATTTGGTAAGGTAACATTAACATTAGATCATGAACATCGAATTACAAATAAACAGAGCACTCTTGTATCTGTGCCTTCTTATCTTTCATTAACATTATCTAACAACGATGATTCACTTTTAAATGAACTTGAAGATTGGCTTGATACGGACATTACAACATTACCAGAACCCATGCTAGTCACTCATCAGTTCGAAGCTCGAACACACCCTCATTCACTTATTAATCTGATAAATTATATTTTGTTAGAAAAAAGTGGTGCAGATATAGCAAGCACTGCACTATTTGATTCAGCTAAAGGCTTTAATCAACAAGTCACAATGCGAGATATCATTAATAACTATCCTTTTCCTAATACATTCCAAGTTTTAGAACTTAATGGCAAAGGAATTAAAGCCGCTTTAGAAAAATCAGCAAGTTATTTTAGTGTAAATGACAATAATGAAATCACAGTCAGTGACACCTTTTTATCTCCAAAACCTCAACATTTTAATTATGATATGTATGGAGGAATCTCTTATACCATTCATGCTGGTGCACCTGTAGGACAACGTGTTTCAGATATTAAAGTCGGCGCTTCACCTTTAGAAGATACAAAAACGTATACCATATGTGTGAACAACTATCGTGCAGTTGGAGGCGGAGATTATAAAATGTTTGCAGAAGCACCAGTCGTTAAAGATATTCAAGAAGAAGGCGCACAAGTATTAATTGATTATATGACACAACACGATGTGTCTCATATTCCTCAAGTTGTCAATTTTAAGGTAATTATTTAACATTCATTTTACATTTTATAAAAAAGCGTTCTAAATTGAATTCATTCAATTTAGAACGCTTTTGATTAATGATCAAATGTAACATACTTTTTTTCATAAAAATGATTAATTGTATTAATTATAATTCCTAAGATAATAATCCCGCCTGATACAAATGTAATCGTAAGATATGGGAATCCCATTGATAATAGTATTGATCCCACAATGGCACCTAAAAAGTTAGCAATATTAAAGACTGAAGCTGCAAGTGTACTTGCAAGTAATGGTGCCTCATGTGCACTTAAAATAACTTTACTATTTAATAGAGGCGTTGTACCGAAAGTGCCGAAACCAAATAAGAAACAAATAATAATTGCTAAAATCGCACTATGCACTGCTGTTACAAATAAAACAATCGTTATAAACAATAACACAAAGGTATAGAACAAGTACTGTGTAAGTTTATGTTCTGGTATATTACCTGTAAGCAAGTTACCAACCACACCGCCAAGGCCAAACATAAATAAACATACAGTTAAACCAACAATTCCAAATGGTGCATATTTATGAATCATTGGTTCCATAAACGTATAAGTTGTGAATACGCCTGAATAACCAAAGACAATAATTGCCATTACAATTAAGATATGTGGATTTTTAAATACTTTTAATTCTTTTTTCACACTAGCTTCTGTACTCAATGCAACATGAGGTACAAACTTCATCATTCCTAACATAGTAATGACAGCTAACAAAATCATAACGCCAAAGACAAAGCGCCAATTCGCAAATCCACCTAAAAATGAACCGAATGGCACGCCAATCATCACTGCAATTGTTAATCCGGCTTGAACGAGAGCAATCGCTTGTGGTTTTTTACCACGAGGCGCAACAGCTGCCGCTACGCTCATACATACGCCAAAGAAAGGCGCGTGCATAGAGGCTGACAATAATCGAGATAACAGTAATATTGGAAAATTCGGTGCTAACATCCCTATTACATTACTTATAATAAAAATGGCCATCAATACTGGGAGTAAACGTTGTGCGCGCACTTTTAAAGTAAATACACGCATTAATGGACCGATTAATGCAACACTAATTGCATACACACTAATTAATAATCCTGCACTCGAAATAGACACTTTCATATCGCTTGCAATTTGAGTTAATAAACCAGTAACAACATATTCTGCCATTCCAACTGTAAATGTACCTAACATAAATATGAAGAACATCATTCTGTTATCTTTCATTATTGCTTCCTCCTTTTTCTCTCTAAAAATCATATGAAAGATATACTACACAAAATTATATTCTCTGTGAAGAGATTTTTTTAATTTTTTATTTCTTAAAAATATAGTAATGACAAGTTTTCATATTTTTTCATTATGTTAAAAGTAAGACAATTTCAAAAGGCTTAACTAAAGTTTTATATAATCTAATTTCTATTAATATATGTATTTATATTCAATGTATTGAATATTGTATTTTATAAAACATTTTTCCTCGGTTGACGATGAGTTAAAATTAATGCCACCACAACGCATAAACCTCCTAAAATTAAATGAAGTGTGAAGGGCTCTCTTAATCCTATAATTGAAAATAGTGTTGAAAATAGGGGTACTAAAAATAAGAAACTACTCGCCGTAGTTGCCCCTCGTTGGCTTAAGCTATAGAACCATAAACCAAATGAACCTACAGAAGCTGGAATAATAAGCCAAAAGAACCATATCCATCCCCAATGATTAAGCGAACTAAGTGTATAATGTTCTTTTAAAACGAGACTCATTATAAGCATAAACATACCACCGAATAATAGTTGCCATCCTGTTAAAATCCAAGGTCCTTTATCAAATACTACCTTTTTTGTCACTATTGTATTGATTGACCAACATAATGAGCCAGCTAGTGCAAAAAGCGTTCCCCATCCAAATAATGTTTCATCTAATCCGAGACATAATCCTACTCCAAACACACCAAGTATAAGTGAAGTGATTTTAATTTTTGTTAACCTTTCATTTAAAATAAAATGTGCTAAAAAGGCCAGCCATAGCGGGTTCGTAAATAATAGAATAGATGATATAGAAGATGACACGCCAAATGCCATTGCAAGATTTAATAATCCCATCGTCCCTGCTGTTTGTAAAAATCCAATAACGAACACTAATATAAATCCTTTATAACTATTCCCTTTACTTGTGGGTAGAATGCCTCTTTTCCCATTTCTCATAAATGTAAGGATTAACATCATACATCCTGCGATAACAAATCGCCATCCACCAAGAAGCATAGGTGGAACATGTTCATTTGAAATTAAATATTTGCCAGTTGGAAAAGATGATCCCATAAAAATAGTCGTAAAAAGAATGGACATATAAAATGTTATTGAAGTATTTAAATGTTTTTTCACTGCTGTCGTCTCCCTATTTTCAATTAAAGATAATTGAGATATATTTTGTCTTTAAATACAATTATATAGGAACTACTTTATTTTTTTAAATATAATATAAAAATATTATATAATAAGTTTGAGAGGAGGCTTATATATGAAATTATCTACCGGTTGGGAACAAGCAATATATGTCTTATTAATTTTAAACCAACTCCCTCATCAGTCAGTAATGACATCTACCGCTTTAAGCAAGCGACTTAAAGTTTCTGATTCTTACTTAAAAAAAATAGTAAAAGCGTTAGTAAAAGAAAATTTGGTATATTCAACAACTGGTAAAAATGGAGGATTTACACTTAGAAAAAAACTCAAAGATATTACTTTTTACGATGTCTTTTTAGCTATTGAAGGTCGTGGCAATATCTTCTCAAGTCAACATTTACTTACCAACTTTTTAGGAGAAAAAGAAGGACACAAAGCACAACAATGTAACATCAGTATAGCGTTAAATCATATTGAACATACATTGATTTCTACACTTTCTGATATAAATTTAGACGATATATATCAAGATATTATCAAGCTTTATAATCTTGAAGACATTACACAGTGGATAAGATTAAATAGTAAAACGCTTTAGACATTCGGATGTCTAACATCAGACAACCGATAGTCTTACCCGTAATTTACTTTAGATACTTTTTGACAAATATATTTGTCAAAATGACTATGATAATATACACTTATTGTGAGGAGATGATGATGATTGCGAAATCGATTGAAAGAATTACGAGCAAGAGAAGGTTATAATCAAACGCAACTTGCTAAAAAAGCAGGCATCTCACGTCAAACTGTATCTCTCATTGAAAGAAATGACTTTACACCTTCTATTTTAACTGCTATAAAAATAGCTCGTATTTTTAATGAACCTGTTGAATCTATCTTTATAATTGAGGAGGAAGATTTATGAAAATAGGTCGTTTTATAATCACTTTGTTAATCGGTGGCCTGATCGGAGGATGTATAGCTTTATTCATTGACTACAACCATAGCTTTCACTTCTTTGGAAATTATCATTATGCTACACATTCAAATGTCATTTTAATCTCATTAATCTGTGTGGCGCTTATTCTAGTCTTAAGTATGTATTTAATTATTATTCAAAAAAAGGCCGTTCATTACAAACGTTTATCCGAAACACATATTGATGAAGATGAGGCGGATTCATATGATAAGAAAGCTAATTTAGCATATATGCAAAATTCATTTATTTATTATCTAGAATTAACAATTAGCTTTATTGCTCTTTTTATCATTGTCTTAGGAAATGGAAATTCTAGTGCTAGTAGTTGGGCATTACTCCCTTTTATGACAACGATTATTTCCTCGGTAATTACAGGACTATTCTATCTTAAATTTGATTCTCGCTACCCTAAATTAGGGGAAAAAAATTATGCTGAGAAATTAATTAATATTTTAGACGAAGGAGAACGACATATTTACTTTAACTCTTTGTTCAAAACATTCTATATTAACCTATCTTTAATTATGGTTGGTGCAATATTTTTAGGTTTTTATTCGTTAGAAACTGGCCATTCCCAAACATTAGGGATCTTTATTTTAATCATTTTGTTCATTTATAATGGATTTAGTCATTTATTAAAAACATATAAATTTTATCATTCATAGTTTTTACTTCTATAAAGAAAGGATCATTAGATGACACATTTACTTCAAGTACAGCAACTTAATAAATCATATAAGCATTCAAATTTCGAATTAAATGATATTTCATTCACTTTAAATCCAGGAGAGGTCATTGGCTTAATTGGTAAAAATGGGTCAGGTAAATCAACACTTATTAACACATTAGTGGGTAATCGATTTAAAGATTCAGGAGAGATTTCTTTTTTTAATCAAATTATTTCCGAAAAAGATAAAAATTATAAAGAGCACATAGGTGTAGTTTTTGATGATTTACGTGTACCGAATAAATTGACAATAACAGAGATTGATAAAGTATTTTTAAATATTTTCAAACATTGGAATAGTGATCAATTTTTCAATCTTATTCAAACATTTGAATTACCTAAAAATAATCAAATTTCTACTTTTTCTAGAGGGATGCGCATGAAAGCAGCATTAGCCATCGCCCTTTCGCATGATACAAAATTATTAATCTTAGATGAAGCGACAGCTGGTATGGATGTTTCAGGACGAGAAGAAGTATTAGAAATTCTCGAAGATTATGTATCAAAGGGGCATGGTATTTTACTTTCATCTCATATTTCAGAGGATATGGAACAACTTGCTACAAAACTTATTTTTATGCGCGATGGTCATATTCTTTTACAAGAAGACAAACATATATTACTAACTGATTATGGCATTATCGAAACAGATGAAACTTCCCCTTTAGACTTACCTCAAGAGGTAATCATTGCTTCACGAATACGTCAAGGTCAACGTCAAACGTTAGTCAAGCAACGTCAACACTTTGAACAAGCACGCCCGCTTCAAAGTATTGATGATGCTACAAAATTAATTATGCGAGGTGATAAATAATGAAAGGACTTATACTTAGTAGTTTTTATGCTTCTAAAAAATCGCTCATAACCTATTTAATTATTGGTATCGTATTAAGTATTGTGTTTGCATTTTTTAGTCCAATGATGTGTTGTTTCATGCTAATGGTCATGTTATTATCTCCCGTATCAGATAACTTAAAACGTGAAAAAGATTCTAAATGGATGTACTATGTGTCTACCCTTCCTACACATAGACATACTTATGTAAAAGCATACTTTGCCTTTTATGGTTTACTCATTTTACTTGGTTTGATAATTGGCGCCATCATTTGTCTTATCGTGACTCAAGATATTATGGTTACATTATTTTCAGCATTCATAGGTATTGGGATGGCTTGTACGTATGCATTAATGTTTCCACTCACATTTAAATTTGGTCCTGAGAATTCAAATGTCATTATGCTTACTACAGCAGTTGTTGCTGTTGCATTATTTTTATCCATGTGGTTCTTTGCTGTTATGCCAATACTCATAAAAGCAGGTTCAATAAGTAAAATCGCTTCAAACCCACTCGTTTTAGTAGCAACTGGTAGTTATGCATTGCTTGGTGTTATTATTTTTGTCATTTCTTATTTTTCATCACTATCTATTTTTAAGAAACAAGAACTATAATCACAAACGTGTGTTCATTGAAGAACACACGTTTGTTCTATTTTATATTTTGGATACATATTGATTAAGGAGGAGAAACTATGGATATTAAAGCAATTGAAGATTATTTAAATATTGAGTCTCAACGTTATCCTCAACCTACTTTAGATGCACTTAACTATTATATGGAACGCTTTATGCTAACCGTTCCTTTTGAAAATATTAGTGTTCAAAATAAAGAAAAGATTTCAGTTGATTTAGATTATTTATTTAATAAATTTATATATCAACATCGTGGTGGATTTTGCTATGAAATGAACCACTTCTTCGGTAGCTACTTAGAAGCTAAAGGGTTTAAAGTGTTTCGAATGTCAGCAACTGTTCATCAGCCTAATGGCAACTACAGTCCTAAAGGCTCTCATTTATCACTAGTTGTTCTTATTAATAATGGTTACTATATTGCTGATGTGGGATTTGGCGATTTACCATTACAAGCACTCCCAATAACTTCAGTTGAAGCGACACAAATTGTACTTGAAAAGACAGGTCAATTTCGTGCCATTTTTGAAACCCCTACGACATATCTTCTTCAAAAACTGGAAGAAACCACGTGGGTAACACGTTACAAAGCAGAGTTTATTTCTCGTGATATTCATGATTTTGATAAAATGATTAACTACAATACCTCACATCCTGAATCTATATTTGTAAAGCAACTCATGATTACAAAACCACAAAATTTTGGTCGAGCTACGATGTCTTATCATCACCTTACCCTTACTAAAAGATATAAAAAAGAGCAATTCGCTGTCACACGTGAAAATTATAAAGATTTTTTAAAGATCTATTTTAATCTTGACGTTACTATTCTTCCTTTAGAAAAGTGAATAAATTTACTACTGTCGCGTAATAACAACAATGAGGTGAAAACTATGTCCGATATCGAAATTATTGGGCAACACAAAATAACTTAAAAAATATTTCAACTGAATTCCCTAAACATGCGATGACTGTAGTTACAGGCATTGCTAGTTCAGGAAAAAGCTCACTTATTACCACAGCTTTTGAACAAAATGAAGATGCTATATTGATTAATCAAAAACCTGTACACGTATCACATCGTTCTAATCTACTCACGTATTTGAATATTTTTGATGGTGTGAGACGTTTTTTTAGTAAACTAACTGGTCTTAAAAAAACATGTTCAGTTATAACTCAGGATGATTGTCCAGAATGCCATGGTAAAGGCATTCTTAAAACAGAACTTGCATTCATGCCAGATTTCTCACAGGTATGTGAAATGTGCGGTGATACCAGCTACCGTCCTGAAGTTTTAGATGCTAAAGTAGACGGAGATTCTATTGCAGATATTTTAGATTTAACTGTAGATGAAGCAATCGAAAAATTTGAAAGTCATACAAATATTACGCGCCCACTTCAAGCACTCTCAAATACTGGTTTAAATTATATAACTTTAGGCCAATCTCTAGGCACACTTTCTGGTAGAGAAACACAACGTGTTAAATTAAGTCGTTATCTTACAGAAGACGTTACTGAAAAAATATTTATCCTTGATGAACCTACAACAGAACTATTTACCTATTCTCGTTGACTGCTTTAATCATTTAATTGATATAGGGAATACTATCATTTTAATCGAACATCATTTAACCCCCGCATGTCCTCGAACACACGGGGGTTAACATTTACCTACACACTATTATAATAATTTATGTTGCATCAAGAGTTCTTCTACAAACGTACCTTCTATCTTTTTTAAAAACGTGTGTAATGCAACTTGTTGTATTTTATTTTGCTTGGCTAATGTTTTTAAGTCTTTACGATCATTAAGTTCATAGACCGCATCTAATAAGACACGAATATCAAATTCTGTCGCAATGACTTCTGGAACACCTCTATCTATGTCCAGTAATTGATAAACTGCTTCCATCGCTGTTCTTACAGAATATTCTGTAGTAAACACTGTATCTCTTTCTGTCTCTGCGAAGTTACCAATGAAGGCTAAGTTACGAGAGTGTTGAGGGACAACAAGTGGTCGATCGCCAATCGCTCTTGGCATGAAATATGAACAAATATAAGGCATATATACAGGAATCGTATTACAATGTTGTGTTGCGAGGCATTCTATTTGATCAATAGGCAATCCCATATGATATAACCATTCTTGACATATTTCATGACCACTACATTCAACAATTGGTTTATGAATAAAATCACCCTTCTCATCTGAATATAAAGCGTAAACCCATACACTCACTCCATCTTTAGATTGTTCTTTGAATTGTTGTTGACGATTCAAAGTAAAACTCATTTGCCATTTAGAATCGTTGACTGTGATAATCCCACCAGTTACCGTTTTTCCTGACAATGGATCACGTTTACATAAACGTTCGATAGCTTCAATTATTGTCTTGTTATTTGTCGTTACCGTTGCTGAGACGAACCAACTTTTATCTGGCAAATCTTTATAGAATTTTTCGGGATTGCCAAACTCAGGGCTTTGTTTGGCTAAGTTCCGCCATAAATTCCAACTTCCGCCAATGTCTTTTGTAGGAGTGCGAGTGTGTGATTATCGCCATAAGTTGAACTTTCTGTGATACTACCATTAGTAATAAATACAAGATCATCGGGTGTGAGTTGAATCGTTTTTTTATTACCATTTCGTTTTAGTTCAATTGTTTTAGCAACTTTGTCTTTGGTAGTAACATCTACTTTAACATCAAGCACTTGAACATTGTATTCAAATTGCACACCATGGGACGTTAAGTATGCAATCATAGGGCGTACGAGTGATTCATATTGATTGTATTTAGTAAATTTCAAGGCACTAAAATCAGCTAAACCTCCAATGTGATGCACAAATCTCATTAAATAACGACGCATTTCCATTGCAGAATGCCAAGGTTCAAAAGTGAACATCGTCTTCCAATAAATCCAAAAGTTTGAATTCATGAAATCCTCTGACAAGACATCTGAAATTGTCACATCATTTAAATCTTCTTCTTTCATCATACATAATTGGAGTATGTCTTTCATGGCTTGTTTAGTTAAAGTAAAATCTCCATCTGTAGGTAATCGTTGACCCCTTTCTTCAATAACACGACATCTTGAGTAGTTTGGATCTTCTTTATTTAACCAGTAAAACTCATCTAAAACTGAAGCATCTTCAATTTCAAGTGATGGGATGGAGCGGAACAAATCCCATAAACACTCAAAATGATTTTCCATTTCTCTACCACCACGCATAACGTAGCCTTTCATTGGAAGTTCAGTACCATCCAAACTTCCACCAGATTTAGATCATTCTTCTAAAATGTGAATGTTTGACCCATCCATTTGCCCATCTCTAATTAAAAAACATGCAGCAGCTAAAGATGCTAATTCAGAGCCAATAAGATAAGCAGATTTTTGTGCAACATATTCAGGTTTTTTCGGACGTGCAAATGCTTCATAATTTCCATTACTATAGTACATATGATTCACTTCCCATTTTATTTATATTTTTAAGTCATCTATGAAAAGTAATAAACTATAAGTAAACGCTTTAGAAATTAATCTACCCTTCGCTTATATTATAATCATTTCATAAAATATTATTGTGAGTCAGTTAAGTAAAAATGTAACTTAAGTGACATTTTTGATAAAATGTCCTAAATAAGAGGTGAACAGCATGAATAATCAAGATTTACGTGTACAACGAACAAAAAAAGCACTCATTACTACATTCTCAGATTTGCTTGAAACGAAATCTTTTGACAATATCACGATTCAAGATTTATGCGAAAAAGCAAATGTACGTCGCTCTACATTTTACCGTCATTTCAATGATAAGTATGATTTACTTAATCATATTGTTGGTACATTAATTGAATATTTTCGAACATTACATTTACCTGAAATTAATCCAAAAGATCCGAGACAATTTTTCAATAAATTTATGAAAGATATTTTACTTTTCATTAGTGATAACAAAGCAATGGTAAAAAGTGTCATTTCTATCAATATTTATAGTGAAGTTTATCAAATTTTATATAATCAAATTTATGCAGTGGTTAAACGACAAATTGAATTTGATAAACAAATTGGACAATTTTACATAGATGAGTTCATTTATGGAGAATTTCTAACTGGAGGCATTTTAAGCGTTATTCTAAACTGGATTCAGTATGGCCAACAATCCATTGATGACGTGTCTTCAGATATCGTTACAATGATTTGTGGAGCGAGAGAAGTTCATTTAAAGTTATTAAAATAAAACGAGAGCGGGAAACAAATATCGTACTGACTTATTAAATTGTTTGACATTCATCTCACAATTAATAGTACGGTAAAGGGTATCCCGCTTTTATTTAGAACCATTTCCATACTTTTTTAGCATTTACTCGTGGATACGTCGTTTTTGGTAAGAAATCACGTTTATAGTGCACATAGGCTTTTCCCTCTTTATTGATTCGTATATCCCATTTTTTATTATCTTTAGGAACGGTATCATATAAATTTTTATCTACTTTATATGTCTTACCGTCAATCTTATGTTCTCCTTTAGATAATACTTTTTTGTATTCATATTCTTCGCGATAATGTTTAAAAATCGCATTCCCTATTCGATTACGATTGTATTTCGCATTATTATCCATATACGGTTCCACATTCATAACCACTTCATTGAGGCGAAGGTGATTTTGTTGGTTAGTTAAAGCAATATTATATCCTTTATCACTCGTACCCGTTTTCAATCCATCTGTACCTTTTAAGTAAAGTGGCTCATGTTTAATTGATAAATTAGTATTGTTAAAAGTATAACCTTTTTGAGTATCTTGACTAAGTTGCGTTATGTTTAAAATTTTCGGATGTTTAGCGATTAAGTGATGAGATAATATCGCAATATCTTCTGACGTACTTTTAGGATAAATATCTTTTTTATATTTCTTTGGTGCTTGTTGTCCAAGTAAATCATTAGCAGCACCTGCTGGGTTCACAAAATGTGTATGCTTCATATGAAAAGCTTTAGCTTGCGCATTCATTTTGTCTGTGAACGTTGACGTATTGCCACTCACTTGTTCTCCTAAAATCATCGCGGCTGAATTGCTTGAAGGTAAGGCTGCCTGTGTTAATAAATCTTTAATAGTATATATTTGTCCTTGATTTAAAGGGACAGATGTTAAATTTGGCTTTTTAGATAATTGATCATATGCGCTCGTGATTTTAACTTTATCGTCTAACTTAAGTTTTCCTTGATGAACTGCCTCTAATGTTAAATAGATGGTCATCATTTTAGACAAAGAAGCGGGATCCGCTTCTTTATTTCCTTGGAAATTATATAATATTTGTCCTTGTTGTGTTGTAAGCGTTACACCATCAGGTTCATAATTTGAACTTACTGCAACATTGCCTTCTTTATTTGTAATATCAACAGGTGTTTCTGCTGCATCAGATATTGACGTTCCTAATAATGTAAATAAACTAAGTATTCCAATACTTTGTGTTACTTTCAAAAACATTATATTACCTACTTTTTATTTTTTATAATATTGTATAATATATTTTATAACAACTTTATAGGCGAATTACAACTAAGTATCTAATATATATTCTTTAATTATAAAATAAAGAAGAGTTGGACAAATGGTCTTACGAATTTTATCCAACTCTTTTGTTTACAGTATACTATTGATAGGATTTATCTCCTTTAAAATATTGACGATCTGTCTCACTATAAACTTTACTCGGATCTAAAAATGGTTTTAATTTATATTTAAAATCATATAAATTTAATCCATCAATCGCAACACGATCTTGATAGACACTATCATTGCCGATATCTGTAAAATTATTGGGTCCTACACCTGCTAAAAATTTAAATCCTTCATCACGAACAAGATATTGATATACTTTAGACCCTCTATCTTGAGCACCGTGTGGATAGATAAATACATCTGTTTTGCCAATAATTGGCTCTACTTCATTTTTCCAACGTTTCGTATCACGAACAATTTGATCATATGAACTATTTGCAAAATCGATATGTCCCCATGAATGACTTGCAAATGTCCAGCCATCTCGTTTCAATGCTTTAACTACTTTTTCAGCATCTTCTTTACGTTTTGAGTAATTTTTATTATCTAGTTCATTTGTTCGATAACCTAACACACCATTATATCCTGTTAGCGCAATAACACCTTTTTGACCATTGAGTGAAAAGTCAGGATGGTCTTTCACGAATCGATTCAATATAGGCACAATATCATTTGTTTCACTTGTTGTTACCTTACCATTTTTATCTTTAGTTTCAGAAACGACATGTTGTTTTTGATCTAGCACTAAACGGTCTGCATATCCATGACCTCTCATATACTCATAATAATTCATATCATCAATGGATAAAATTAATGGTTTCTTACCTTTAGGTAATTTTAATTTTTTTCTAGTCATTGTCTTCTCTTTTAAATCATAAGCCTCATGTGGATCTATTAATATGTAGTGGTGTTTATAAAGTTCATCTAATGAACGCTTAAACTCATTAGCTGTAATCATCCAATCAAAATTACCCTTAGCTTGATTCTTCTCTTGTGTAAAGGCTACTTTAGGTTCAGTAATCACTGGATGATAAAATACATGTGCAATATCACCTTGATACACTTGCCAATCTTTTTTATTCTGATTACTTTTTTTCGCATACATATTTGCGATGTTTTCTCTATCCTTTTTAGTGTCTTTCTTTGATGATGACAATGTTGAAAATTGACATGCACATAAAAATATAGATATTAAAACAATAAGCGTGCTAAGTAAATACGTCTTAGTCATATAGTTGCTCCTTTAAGTTATATAAATATTATAATACCTTCCAACATTATATAATAATTTTATATTATTTATAATAGATGTGTATCAACTTTAGAATACGCTTATTTTAAAATAGACTTAACACGTTTATATACAAAACCTACATATCTAAATCTTGAGCTATATCATTTATTGTGGGCATACCACCTTGTGCGCCAAATGCTGTAACTGAATGACTAGCAGCGACATTTGCAAATGCAATAGCTTTAGCAAGTGAATAGTTTTTTTGTAATCCGACTGCAAGCGCACCATTAAATGTATCCCCTGCGCCTGTGGTATCTTTTACTTCTCGTTCAATCCCTTGAATTTCAATTTGTTCTAAACCATCATAAAATACAGCGCCTAAAGCACCTTGTGTCACAATCAATTTATCAGGATAACGTTCTAACGCTTGTTCAATGTCTCCTTCAAACATATTTTCACTTTCAGTTTCATTTGGTGTTAAATATGTTACTTGTTCCAATATATCATCTGAAATGTCTCTATATGGAGCTGGATTTAAAATAGAAGTAAGTTCATGTTCATAGCAATAATGAACAGTGTGAGCAACAACATTAGCTGGAATCTCTTGTTGAAGTAACACAATATCTCCTTTATTTGCTTTTGATAAAGCTGAGTCTATTAAAGAGACTGTGACTTTATGATTTGCTGAAGGTACAACGATAATACTATTGTCATTATCAGCTAGTGTAATATGTGCAGTACCTGAAGGTCCTTTTACTTTTTTTACATATTCAACATTTACATGATTATGCTTTAGATTTTCAAGAATTTGTTTACCTAACGTATCATCGCCAATACACCCTACCATGTGAACATGGTCACCTAATCTTGCTGCTGCTACTGCTTGATTCGCGCCTTTACCACCTGGTGTAGTAAAAAATGTATTTCCTAATACGGTTTCACCTTTACTTGGCACTTGGTCAGTTGACACAACCAAATCCATCGACATACTTCCCACAACATATATACGTTTCATATTAACCCTCTCCTTTTTCTTTTTCATCCATATCATATCTAAATTAGCATAAATAATAAAAAAAGAGTGAGACAACACATTAAAAAAGAAATGCGGTCTCACTCTCATTAATATATTTTAACTTTTAACTTCATGCTGCTCTTTACCTGAAAACATCACAAGCCACGTTGCAAAAATAAATGGAGCGGTGAAAATAGGAAGACCAATTGGGGCTAATGTTGTAGCTAACGCACCATGCATCACTACTGTTAATAATAAACCAGTAATCACTGCAAGAATCGGATTGAATTTTGTTTTAAACGTCGCACCCAACGCAATACCCGTTAATATTGAGTTATAGCCGTACAATCCATCAGTAATAGTGGGATAGTCTCCACCTAGTAATGTGATACATATCACTGCTAAAATACTTGATACTATCGCATAGATCCCGCCTTTTACTGAACCAATAAAAATACCAATAATAATTAACAGACTACCAATGATTGATGTCACTAAGAAAATTTCACTAAAGTTTGTAATGATACCACTAATAAAATTCACATGTGAATGACTGATGTCTGGATGTTTAATTTTAGTAGGTAAAATATCTATTGTGATATGCATTTTTGAAAATTGCATGCCCATTGCTAAAATTAACCAAGTCATAAAGACAAATGGAAAAGTTAACATGGGTAGGCCATATGGTTTTAAAATTTCTCGAATAGCTGCTCCAACGGGTAAAGTGAGAATAGTTGCTACAATAAGTACAATCCAATTCACTAAAGATGTTTCTAAAAATAATGCTAACCCGATTGCTGTTAATACTGAATTGTATCCAGCTAATCCATCATGGATTTCATCCTCACTATAATTAAAGTACGGCGCTAGAACAAGTGCAATGAGACTTCCCACTGCTGCTCCTAATCCAACCTTCCAATTTGCAATAAATAATCCTATCAGAATACACAGGCCTGACCATTTATTATTCATAAATACAACTTGAGCAATATTTTTTAAGAAAATCTCTACATATTTCATAAACTCACCTTTATTATTTTACTCATCCCTTTCTAATTATTATACCTTTTAAACACTTTTGTAACATTAAAAATATATACAAATTTAATTTAAAAAGTGATTTTAAATAAAGTTAAAAGATAAATTACTTGTTAAAAATATTCTACAGTTTTATGATTAATGTTGCAGTACTTATTTTTAAAAGAAAGAAGGTATAACAGTGCATTTTACTCAACGGGAACAAGACAAATTAATGATCGTGGTAGCTGCTGAAGTAGCGCGTCGACGCAAAGCACGTGGCTTAAAATTAAATTACCCAGAAGCATTAGCACTTATTAGTGATGAATTACTAGAAGGTGCACGTGATGGTAAAACTGTAGCTGATTTAATGAGTTACGGTAAACAAATTTTAAATAAAGATGATGTCATGGAAGGTGTCGATAGCATGTTGACTGATATTGAAATTGAAGCAACATTCCCAGATGGAACTAAATTAATCACTATCCATCATCCAATCGTGTAAGGAGGATTTATAAATGAAACCTGGTGAAATTAAAATAAAAAATACAGAAATTGAAATTAATCAAGGTCATTTTGAAACAGTGATCAATGTTAAAAATACTGGAGATCGTCCCATTCAAGTTGGTTCACATTTTCATTTCTTTGAAGCCAATAAAGGTTTAAAATTTGATCGTGAAAAAGCATATGGGAAACACTTAGATATTCCTGCCGGTGCTGCTGTTCGCTTTGAACCTGGCGACGAGAAAAAAGTTCAACTCGTTGAATATGCTGGTAACCGTAGAATTTATGGTTTCCGCGGTTTAGTTAACGGTGAAATTGACGAAGATCGTGTTTATCGTCCAACTGGTAAAAACGATGAATATGCTGCGCCAAAAGGTGATAATGGCGAAAAAAATGTGAACAAAATGGGAGGTAAACAGTAATGAGCTTTAAAATGACTCAATCTCAGTATACAAGTTTATATGGTCCAACTGTTGGCGATGCAGTACGACTAGGTGACACCAACTTATTTGCAACTGTTGAAAAAGATTATGCAAATTACGGTGAAGAAGCAACGTTTGGTGGCGGTAAATCGATTCGTGATGGCATGGCTCAAAACCCTAACGTTACACGTGATGACCGCAAAGTGGCTGACTTAGTATTAACAAATGCTTTAATTATAGATTATGACAAAATTGTTAAAGCAGATATCGGTGTTAAAAATGGTTATATTTTTGCAATTGGTAAAGCAGGTAACCCTGATATCATGGATAATGTAGATATTATTATTGGTTCAACAACTGATATTATCTCTGCTGAAGGTAAAATCGTAACAGCTGGTGGTATCGATACACACGTTCACTTTATTAACCCCGAACAAGCAGAAGTTGCGCTTGAAAGTGGTGTGACAACACATATCGGTGGTGGTACGGGTGCATCAGAAGGTGCTAAAGCTACAACCGTTACACCTGGACCATGGCATATTCATCGTATGTTAGAAGCTGCTGAAGATTTACCAATTAATGTTGGTTTCACTGGTAAAGGGCAAGCTGTAAACCACACTGCATTAATTGAACAAATTCATGCTGGTGTGATCGGCTTAAAAGTACATGAAGACTGGGGTGCAACTCCTTCAGCATTAAGTCATGCATTAGATGTTGCTGATGAATTCGATATACAAATTGCATTACATGCTGATACATTAAATGAAGCAGGGTTCATGGAAGATACAATGGCCGCTGTAAAAGACCGTGTTTTACACATGTACCATGCAGAAGGTGCTGGTGGTGGACATGCGCCAGATTTAATTAAATCTGCATCGTATCCGAATATTTTACCTTCATCTACAAACCCAACATTACCTTACACACATAATACTATAGATGAACATTTAGATATGGTTATGATTACACACCATTTAAATGCATCTATCCCTGAAGATATTGCTTTCGCAGACTCACGTATTCGTAAAGAAACGATTGCAGCTGAAGACGTATTACAAGATATGGGTGTATTTAGCATGGTAAGTTCTGACTCTCAAGCGATGGGACGTGTGGGTGAAGTCATTACACGTACATGGCAAGTAGCTCATCGTATGAAAGAACAACGTGGTGCTCTAGAAGGAGATACTGACTATAACGATAACAATCGTATTAAACGTTATATCGCAAAGTATACAATTAACCCTGCGATTACACATGGTATTTCTGACTATGTTGGTTCAATCGAAAAAGGTAAATTAGCTGACTTAGTTCTATGGAATCCAGCTTTCTTCGGTGTAAAACCTGAACTTGTTGTTAAAGGTGGATTGATTAATTCAGCTGTTAACGGTGATGCTAATGCCTCTATTCCAACATCAGAGCCTATGAAATATCGTAAAATGTACGGTCAATATGGTACTAACAAACAACACACTGCGATTACATTCGTTTCTAAAACAGCATACGAAAATGGTATTTATAACCAACTAAACTTAGAACGTATGGTTCGACCAGTCCATGGTATCCGTAATCTTACTAAAAAAGATATGAAAAATAACGATGCAACACCTAAATTAGATGTTGATCCACAAACATATGAAGTATTTGTAGATGGTGAAAAAATCACAAGTGAACCAGCAACTGAATTACCATTAGCACAAAGATACTTCTTATTCTAGGAGGTACTCAGATGATAGTAGAAGACATTCAAGGCAATATCGCTAACCTTTCTGCAGAAGAAAAACAAAAGCATGTAGAAAAAGTATATCTTGAAAACTCTGATCTGGTTAAACGTATTCAACGTGTCACAACAGATCACGGTAATGAAATCGGTATTCGTTTAAAACAACCTATCGATTTACAATATGGCGATATTTTATATCAAGATGACAACAATATGATTGTAGTAGATGTAAACTCGGAAGATTTACTTGTCATTAAGCCGCGTAACATACAAGAAATGGGAGATATTGCGCATCAATTAGGTAATCGTCATTTACCTGCGCAATTCACAGAAACTGAAATGCTTGTACAATATGACTACCTAGTAGAAGATTTATTAAAAACGCTAGGTATTCCCTATAGCCATGAAGATCGAAAAGTGAATAAAGCCTTCAGACATATAGGTCATTCACATGATTGATCATTCACATTTACGACTATTTCAGTTCTGTGATTCACAATTCCCTACTGGCGCATTTAGTCATTCATTTGGACTAGAAACATATATTCAACGTCAAGCTGTTCACGATGCAAATTCATTTAAAGAATGGTTAGAACTCTTTTTAAATGAACAATTAACGTATTCAGATGGACTTGCAATGCGTTTAGTTTATAACGCTTTAAATAATGGTGATACAGAAAAAGTATTACAACTTGATCAATTAATTTATGTCCAAAGTTTACCAAGAGAAACACGTATAGGTGCAAAACAAATGGGTACACGTATGGTAAAACTGGCCATGGAACTTTATGATAGTCCATGGATTAAATGGTACCATCAACAGATGAAAGATAAACGTGCAAAACTGCATCCAGCTATTTGTTTTACAATGCTAGGACATTATTTAGGCGTCAATATTGAAACGATTATTGATTACTATCTATATCAAAACGTTGCCAGTTTAACGCAAAATGCAGTACGTGCGATTCCCTTAGGTCAAACGACAGGACAACAAGTTGTAACGGAAATGATTCCATATATCGAGCGTACACGACAACATATTCTCACATTAAACGAAGAAGACTTTGGTTTAACAGCTCCTGGTTTAGAGCTTAATCAAATGGAACATGAAAATATCAACGTGAGAATCTTTATTTCATAGGAGGTAGTAAACATGACAAATCCAATTAAAATTGGTGTGGGCGGTCCTGTAGGTGCAGGTAAAACTCAATTAATTGAAAAACTTGTACGTCGTCTATCAAAAGATATGAGCATTGGTGTGATTACAAATGATATTTACACAAAAGAAGATCAAAAAATCTTAGTGAATACTGGTGTTTTACCAGAAAATAGAATTATCGGTGTTGAAACGGGTGGCTGTCCACATACAGCAATTCGTGAAGATGCATCAATGAACTTTGCTGCAATCGATGAATTATTAGATCGTCATGAGGATATTGAACTTATTTTCATCGAATCAGGTGGCGATAATTTAGCTGCTACTTTCAGTCCTGAATTAGTAGATTTCTCTATTTATATCATCGATGTAGCTCAAGGTGAAAAAATTCCACGTAAAGGTGGACAAGGTATGATTAAATCTGATTACTTTATCATTAATAAAACTGATTTAGCAGAATTTGTCGGCGCATCACTTGACCAAATGGCAGAAGATACTAAAACATTTCGTGGCAATCGTCCCTTCACATTTACAAATTTAAAAACCGACGATGGTTTAGATAATGTCATTGAATGGATTGAACGTGATGCATTACTTAAAGGATTAGCTTAATGATGCAACATCAATTCGATTCGGAACCTTCTTGGACTGGACAATTGGATCTCACTGTTTTTAATAATGGTGAGCGTTCTGTTGCCCGTAATATCTTTTTCGAAAAAGCGTTAAAGGTTATTCGTCCAGTTTATTTAAATTTCTCTACGATTCCAACATTTTATATCGTCAATGTTGGCGGTGGTTATTTAGATGGCGATCGTTATCGTATGAATATTAATGTCGAAGAAGAGGCTAAAGTCACTTTGACCTCTCAAGGTGCAACTAAAATTTATAAGACGTTAAACGATTGCGTGAAACAATACCAAACATTCAATATAGCAAAAGATGGTTATATGGAATATGTAGGAGACCCTATTATTGCTTATGAAAGAGCAAAGTTTTTCCAACATAACATCTTTAATTTAGATAAATGTGCATCCATGTTCTATACCGATATTTTAACCCCAGGCTATTCTGAAAAAGACACACCATTCACTTACGACTACATGCATTTAATTAATGAAATTTATGTAGACGATGCGCTTATCACTTATGATAATTTACGCATGCATCCAAGTGAAACAAAAATGAGTTCGGTTGGCTATATGGAAAATTATACCCATCTTGGTTCAGCTTATTGTATACACCCTGATATAACGCAAAAATTCATTGAAGATGTGTATGATGAAATTAAAGATTATACAAAACAATACGATTGCCGTATTGGTATTACACAATTACCTACACATGGTTTTACAGTACGTATATTATCTAATCTGACACAAGAAATTGAAGAAGTGCTTACACGCGTCCAAGCTTATATTGCTGATAAATTGTATCATCGCCAACTCGACTTTTTAAGAAAATATTAATAAATTAATTAAAATACACCTTATATCATGAGTATAAAGACTCGATATAAGGTGTTATTCTTTTACACTTATTTTTCTATTTTTATTTATTATCATTAAATATATATTGATAGATATCATGCGATACTTGTTCAAAATCGTCAACGTTAAGTGATAAATAGAATTTGAGTTTAGGCTCTGTTCCTGAGGGACGTAATGCGACAAATCCCTTATCAAAAATTAACCGAATCACATTTGACTTTGGCAGAGATATCACTTCAACTTTATCATTCCGTTTATTGATTCTCTTTTGACTTTGATAGTCTTCAACTGCGATCACTTTTAATCCGCCCAACGTATCTGGAATGTGTTGACGAAGGTGTTCCATTAACGTTGCAATTTCTTGTTGCCCCTTTTTTCCTTCAAATATTTTAGATGTAGGTTGATCGCGATAATATCCTACTTCCTCATATATATCCGTTAAGGCATCGTGTAATGTTTTACCTTCATTTTTTAAAATAGACGCATATTTAATGACTAACGGAACAACTTGAATCGCATCTTTATCTCTTACAAATTCACCTGCAAGGTAACCATAACTTTCTTCATAAGCGAAAATAAATGTTTCATCCTCACGTAATTCACGAATCGCCTTGGCAATAAATTTAAAACCAATTAAGACTTCCTTCACAGTAACCCCATGTTGCTTTGCGAAACGTTTCCCTAGTTCACCACTTACAATGGATTGAATCATGATTGGATGTTTAGGAAGCGTCGTATGATCGACTAAATATTTAATCATTAACGCACCAATCTCACTGCCATTAAAATAGTGAATATGACCATCATGATCTCGTTCAACGAATCCCATTCGATCCACATCAGGGTCTGTCGCAATGATTAAATCCGCTTTAGAGTATTGGGCTTGTTTGATAGCTAAATCAAACGCTTCATGTTCTTCTGGATTGGCGCTTTTTACAGAACTAAAATCAGGATCAATTTTACATTGTGAGTCAACAAGTTCAATCTTATTAAAGTGAAGATGGCTTAGCACCTTCGGAATAATAGGTGTTCCTGTACCATGTAAACTCGTATACACCACATTTAAGTTTGATGGAGGTATGTCACCAATCAATTGGTTAATTTCCGCAAAATAGTACTGATTAATATCTTTTGGTAAAGGTAAAATATTTTCTTTAATTAACGTCTCATTTAATTCAATGTCTAAATGAAGTGGATCATCTAATTGTTCAATATACTTAGCCACTTCAAGTGAGGCGACATCGTCGAGCTGTGCTCCATCAGCACCATATACTTTAATGCCATTATAATCTTTAGGATTGTGACTAGCTGTAATCATAATGCCTGCAGATGTTTGAAGAAACCTCACTGCATAAGATAACTGCGGAGTCGTTTGATATGTATCCGATACATATACTTTAATATGATGAGACGCTAAAATATGCGCGATAATGTCTGCAAATTCTGCTGATAAATGACGAATGTCATAATGAATGACAATGGAAGGTTGTGCCATATTATCTTGTAAATAATATGCAATTCCTAAAGCTAGACGTTGAATGGTATATCGATTTAAACGTCCTGGACCTAAACCAAATTGACCACGAATACCTGCTGTTCCAAAGGAAAGTATCGTTTCAAACCCTTCTTGTTGAAATTGAGATGATTGTCGGTCATAGAATGATCCTACGAGACTATCTGCTTTGTGTGTTATCCAATTGTCTTTCATCCAATACTCCTCTCATACATGATGTATGTCATATTCTTTTCTTTAGTATAATCGATATCTATTTATGTTTCACATGATACTTATCTTTTTTTTAATTAAAATTCTATCTTCAATAATACAATGCAAAAACACCCTCACTACGATAAGTAAGGATGTTTTTAATTGTAATTTATAGCTATTTACGATTGAAATTGATAGCTTTCATGTCCTTTAGCGAAACCTTCTACTGTATAAATCATTGATCCACCTTCTGAATTATTCTCAATATCATTGGTACATATTAACAATTGATTTGTACCTGGAATAAATTGCGGATGCGTAGAACGCAACATTTTCCCTTCATCACGACCTGGCATCAAGATTTGACCAATAGGATACCCTCTTTTATTAAAGACAAGAACTCGGCCTTGTCCATACATTGCAACATATAAGTTGTCATCACTATCAATACAAACAGAATCAGGTCCTTCATGACCAGTGAAATAATACGGTATGGTTGCTCCAAACGGTGCAATAGTCACACCATCATCTTCTAATTGAATACGGTGAAGTCGATTCGTCGTTGTTTCAGTTATCCACAGTACTTTTTCATCAGTACTAAGTGCGATACCATTAGCAACAGAAATATTTTGTATCACGGGTGTCACCGTTTTAAAATCAGGAGAAACGTAGTAGACGCCACCTTTAGGATTCGTTGAATACCCTCTAAAGTCGGTGAAATAAAAACCACCTTTACTATCAAATACCATATCATCAATACAATAATCTGTATTGATGTCTGAAATAATGTCTTCAAAGTATTCTCCATGTTCATCTGTTGCGAAAATACCACCTGTAGATTCAAAGTCACCTAAGTAACATGTAAACAGTCGTCCATCTTTATGAATTTTTACTGCGGCTGGATTTTGTTTTTTTGATTGAAACGCTACAGAAATATCTTTACTTGGCAGATTAACTTTAAAAATCTTTCCACCAAATACTTCACATAAAAATAAGTTATGTGCTTTATCAAAAATAAGTCCTTCAAGTTGAAGTCCTTCATCTGAAATTTTTAACCATGGTTCAGCTGTAACTGTTTGTAATTTACTTTCAGAAACAATAGGAACCGCACTTTTAGACTTACCACTATACGTTAATTTAGGTAATTTATTATTTGACATATTAAATCAGCCTCCTTATTCCATTCTTTTACATATTTTATTATACGCTTGAAACATTCTAAACTTAATCTTACTATATGTAATCGTTTTCAATAAGTAAAATGATTATCCTTGTATAGGTCAATTGACTGATTTATGAGCGCAAATATTGAAAGAAGTTATAATTTTGATAAAATATTATAATGTCGATTTTTATATAAATAACAATTTAGATACGTTTAACATACAGATAAATTAACTTTTAGAGGAGAATCAGAAAATGGATTATAGAGTGTTATTATATTATAAATATACAACAATTGATGACCCTGACACATTTGCTACTGAACATTTAGCATTTTGTAAAGAACATAACTTAAAAGGTAGAATCTTAGTATCTACAGAAGGTATCAACGGTACATTATCAGGTACAAAAGAAGATACTGATAAATATATTGAACATATGCATGCAGATGAACGTTTTAAAGATATAACATTCAAAATTGATGAAGCTGAGGACCATGCATTCAAAAAAATGCACGTACGTTCTAGAAAAGAAATTGTTGCTTTAGGTTTAGAAGATGATGTAGATCCACGTGTGACAACTGGTAAATATTACTCACCTAGTGAGTTTAAAGCTGCATTAGAAGATGACGATACTGTTATTTTAGATGCACGTAATGATTATGAATTTGACTTAGGTCATTTCCGCGGTGCCATTCGTCCAGATATTACACGCTTCAGAGATCTACCAGATTGGATTCGTGACAATAAAGAAAAATTAGATGGTAAAAACATTGTGACGTATTGTACGGGTGGTATCCGTTGTGAAAAATTCTCAGGCTGGCTTGTAAAAGAAGGCTTTGAAAATGTAGGACAATTACATGGCGGTATTGCTACGTATGGTAAAGACCCAGAAACAAAAGGTGAGTATTGGGATGGCAAAATGTATGTCTTCGATGAACGCATTAGTGTCGATGTGAACCATGTAGATAAAACAGTGATTGGTAAAGAACACTTTGATGGCACCCCATGCGAACGTTATATTAACTGTGCAAATCCAGAATGTAATAAACAAATTTTAGTATCCGAAGAAAATGAAGCAAAATATCTTGGCGCATGTTCATATGACTGTGCCAAACATGAACGTAATCGCTACGTTGCAAAACACCATATTAGTGATGAGGAATGGAATCGTCGTTTAGAAAACTTTAAAGATGTCCCTGAACATATTCACGCATAATGACATGTACCCTTTATAAGTATCAACCTACTTTTAAAGGGTACTTTTACATACCCACTGTGCTATAATAACTTAAATTGAAACTTACCTAAGGTGATTGTTATGAAGAAGCACAGTAAAGATTACTTCCATCTTTTTTATAGTCAGCTATTCGCAAATACTGGAGACGTGTTAACCGTTGTCGGCTTAATTTCGGTAGTGTATAGTATGACCTCAAAAACGACTGCCGCTTCTATGATTCCAATTATTTTTACTTCCGGTCTCTTTGTTAGTAGCTTTATTTCAAATTATATTTATCAGTATTTTACTCAAAAACAAGTATTATGGATTTTCCAAGGACTTAAACTTGTGAGTCTATCCATCATCGCAAATCTACTTATATTCGAACAATCTCCAATATTTATTTTTATTCTACTATTTATAAATGCTCTATTTGATGGATTTACTAATCCAATTAAGAATACGATGATTCCTTTTATTGAAAAGAAAGAATACTTAACGTCAGCGAACGCCTTAATGAATATGATGAGTAGTATGGTTCAATTGTCGACATGGGCATTAGGTGGATTTCTGATGAGTCTGATTGGCGCTAAATATTTATTTTTATTTGCGCTTGTACTAGAAATTCTATCTTATTTCTTTGTTATTCAACTTTCAGAACGACATATTTATAATAGTGAAAAAGAAAATATATTAAATAGCTTTAAAACTGTATTACGTCATAACTATTCCAATAAACTGAGTTTATATCTAAATCTATCTACAATTTTCGAATCTGTCGCAATATCTATTTGGGTTGCTGCCATTATTCTTACATATACGAGAACCTTTTTACATGTCGATGATTTTTGGTTTGGACTCATCAATGCTGCCTTCTTTAGTGGGACGATTATTGCTGGATTATGGATGAATGATAAAGATCAATTTTTCACAAAAATAAGTTACCCTGTTATTATTTACATTCCGCTCATATTAGCTTTGATTAATGTCAGCTTTATCCTACATCAATCTGTGTTACTTGCTTTACTCATGTCATTATTAATGGGAATGTTCGAAGATTCACGCTATATTTCTTTAAACTCAGTTGTACAACGTGAAGTACCAAAAGAAGTCCTAACATCCACCTATATACTGAATAATTTATTAAGCAGTGTATTTTTCTCACTTGGTACTTTAGGTATTTCACTTATTGTAGATAATCAAGGAGTAATATGGGCCTATGTAATTAGTGGCGTTGCTTATGTGTTAACATTTGTTTTAGGTTTATTTTTTAAAACAGCGATTAAAAATTAATATACGAGGAGACGACGATATGTGTACAGGCATTACATTTCAAGCCAATAATGGAGATGTTATTTTTGGAAGAACGATGGATTACGATTATCCTTTGAACGGCTTTCCTGCAGTTCAACCTCGAGGATACTCCTTTAAATCGCATGTCGACTATAAAGGAGAAACATTATATGCCTTTGCAGGTGCTGGTTCTGATATGGAGGGGTTTGTTTTTGGAGATGGCGTCAATGAACATGGACTTGCCATGTCCAATCAATACGATCGTGGATATGCGTCATATGCGACAGACATTCGTGACGGCTATATCAATATTTCTCAAACAGAAGTGCTTGTCTGGGCGCTTGGCTATAACAGAAATATTGAAGAACTTATTGAAAATGCGAAACAAATTAACGTTGTAGCCTATTCATATAGTGATATTAACGAAGTTCCTCCATTACATTATCATTTATCTGATGCGACAGGCAGAACTGTGGAAGTGACATTTGTTGATGGTCGCATCGTCGTGATAGATAATCCAATTGGCGTGCTCACAAATAACCCAAATTTAAATTGGCATTATGAAAATTTGAAACACTTTATGCATGTGACACCATATAACATTGACAATACATTTTCAAAACAATTGAACTTAGGGAATATGAATGGCACATTCGGTTTACCTGGAGGTTATACATCTGGCGAACGTTTTGTTCGAGCAGCTTATCTTGTTCATCACTTATTACCAGATAGCGATGTTCATCCTATCTTAGATGCATTTAGAATTTTAGACCATGTGAGTATACCAAAAGGCGCTGTTCGCCCTTCAGACAATGGATTTTATTATACGTTATATCAAACTGTTTTTAATTTAACGACAAAAACACTCTATATTAAATATTATGACTCGAATACCATTATAGAATTGCAACTCACCAATGACTTAATACATAGTGACGATTTGATAGTCTTTTCAAGAAAGAATAGAGGGTTGTATACTGAAAAAGTGAATGACTAACATATTTTTAAATCTAATAAAGTACCTCTCTTACATCAAATTGTAAGAGAGGCTTATTATTTTTTCACTTTTATCATTCTTTATTTTATCTATAAACTAGTCCACCATCAGTTAAAATGGCTTGTCCAGTAATATAATCTGAATCTGATGATGCTAAGAATGACACTAAAGAAGCCACATCTTTTGGTTCTTGATAACGCCCGAGTTTAATTGCTGATGAGAACTGTTCAAATGCTTCACCAGGTTTTAGATTACTATCTAATTTAACCATTTCAGCATCAATACGATCCCACATTTCAGTTTTAGCAACTCCAGGACAATAAGCATTCACCGTAATACCTTTTTCAGCTAATTCTTTCGCTGCAGTTTGAGTGAGAGAACGTACTGAATGTTTAGTAGCACAGTATGTACCTAATACCTCATAAGATTCATGTCCTGCAATACTGCATGCGTTAATGATTTTACCTTTACTATTTTGCTTAATAAACTGTTTTGCTGCCGCTTGAATTCCAAATAACGTTCCATATACATTTATATGGAATAATTTATCCAATTCATCTTCTGTAATATCTAAAATAGGTGATACCGCATCTACACCAGCATTATTTACAAATACATCAATTTGACCAAATTCTGCCACTGCAAATTGAACCAATTCTTCTTGCTCTTTTTTCTTAGAAACATCACTATGAAATGCTACCACGTTATATCCATTCTCTTTAAATTCTTGTTCTGTTTTTTCTAGAGCTTTTTGATTAATATCTTGAATCACAATATTAAATCCATCATTGGCTAAACGTTGAGCAATTCCTTTTCCTAATCCTGCTGCTGAACCTGTAATGACTGCTGTTTTTGTCATAATACCACTCCTTTTACATAATTATTTTACCCCTCTAGTTTAATTTTATTCTTAATTTTAAATAATTCACAAACTGTTCATATATCTTTTACGTTGTCTTATATCATTATTTGTTTAATGATGTAAATAAGTGTTTATACCTTACTTATTAAACTGTAAAAAATTAAAGGAGATGTCTTATGAATATTTTAGTAACTGCATTTGATGCATTTGGTGGAGAAAACGTAAACCCGGCATTAGAGGCTGTAAAACAATTAGATGAGACTATTGGTGAACATACGATTACAAAACTAGAAATTCCCACTGTTTTCCATGAATCAAAAGATGTGATTCAACAAGCATTAGAACAAGATCATTATGATGCAGTCATATCTGTTGGACAAGCGGGTGGACGTTTTAATATTACACCTGAACGTGTAGGCATTAATATTGATGATGCACGTATTGCGGATAATAAAGGAAATCAACCCATTGATGTTGCCATTCATCCAGATGGCGCGCCAGCCTATTTTTCAAATCTTCCTATAAAAGCAATGACCGAAGCGATTAAAAAAGCGGGTGTTCCAGCAAGTTTATCGAATACCGCAGGCACATTTGTCTGCAATCATGTCCTTTATCAATTAGGCTACCTTGCAGATAAGTTTTATCCTAACTTACTATTTGGCTTTATCCATGTTCCCTTTATTCCAGAACAAGTCATAGATAAACCTAATACACCTTCGCTGTCTTTAGATACGATTACAAAAGGAATTACAGCAGCAATCCATGCGATTTCAGACCACCCGGATGTTAAAGTAGCTTTAGGAGAAACACATTAGAAAATAAGATAATTAGTGATATGTAAGATACAAATTCTATAATTAAAATGATTCTTTTTGTCTACAAAACATATAATTTGTAGACTTGTTTATTTTGAAAATAAAAATTACCGTGTATTATTAATAAGTGACAAATATAAATTGAAAGAGGTTTTAAATTTGAGAAAGCATCTGCTTTTGTCATTCGTGATGTGTGCGTCTCTCCTATTAACTGGATGTACACATGATCAGCATCAACACAAAGAAGTGAAAGTATCTCTTGCACGAGAATTTAACCCGAGCCAGTTAGATGCACAAGCGTTTGATGTTCCGATGCCTGTCTACAGTGCAATATATCAACCTCTTGTTACATATGGAGAAAATGGAAAGATTGAGCCTGGTTTGGCTAAATCTTGGAAAGTCTCTAATAACGGAAAAGATTATACATTCCACTTAAAACACCATATTAAATTTAATGATGGTTCAAACTTTGATGCGAAAGCAGTCAAATTTTCAATTGAACGTGCGAAAGCGACAGATAAGACAAATCCTATGGAAACATTAGATAAACTGAAGTCGGTTACTATTAAAGATAACTATACTGTAGATATTCATTTGAAAACGCCATCAAATCAAGTATTAAATGAATTATCACAAATACGTCCGCTACGTATCATGAGTCCACATGCGGTAAAAGATGGTAAAACCACTGGAAAATTTGAAAAAGCGATTGGTACAGGACCATTCAAAGTAGCAGATTCAACAAATGAGACTGTGACTTTTAAACCGAATCCTTATTATCACAACCATCATCCATTGGATTACAATTTAATTTTTCAAACAATTGAAGATAGCGATTCGAGACATCTTGCAATGGAAAGTCATTCTATTGATATTACAGGAGGTTCACTAGGACATTTGACTCCTCAACAAATCAAGGAATCATACCGTAATCAAGATTTAAAGGTAAAACAATATCCAAGTACAGAAACACAGTTCATGGCCTTTAATCCAGAGGTCTCATTACTTCAAAATAAAAAGATGCGCGAAGCGATCAGTAAAGCGATTAATACTGATCACTTATCATCAAATAAGAAACTTAAAGGATTATTCCAAGACGGCGTAGAATTCGTGAATGATACAAATCAACACACCCATTCATATAATCCTACTCAAGCGACACGCTTATTAGAACACTTAGGCTATAAAAAAAATGATCGGGGCTACTTTGAAAAAAATGGACGAGACCTTTCTTTAAAATTAGCGCTACAAACTGATGAATTTCCTGAATGGAAAACAAAAGCAGAAATTATGCAACAAGATTTGAAAACCGTAGGTATTCATTTGGATATTAACGTTTTAGATGCCCAAACGTATTATGAAACACTCACTATCCGAAAAGATTATGATCTTATTTTCTATCGTTCTTATACGAATGCGCTCATGCCATATAACTTTTTAAATGCACGCTTTAAGCAAGACGGAGATAAGCCTGGTATGTTCGCAAACGATGTTCAGCTAACAACAATGCTTAACCGCTTCTCAACCATTACCAATAAGGATGATCAACAACGTGCATTTAATCACATCTCACATCGCATCAATCAACAGTATCTTGAAGTGCCAATTGCTTATCCAAACGAAGTGTTTGTTACAAGTCCTAAAATTAAGCAATTCGAATTCTCAGGACAAACGGATGCACCCATTAATTACGATAAATTGAAGGTATCTCATCATGATTAGTATGATTAAACATTTCCTTAAACTTATATTATATTTCATTATTATTTCGTTTATCTTATTTGTGCTACTTGAACATACAACTGGAAATCCAGCGATTCAATATCTACATGAACATGGTGTGGCACAAATCACAGATGAACGAATTAAGATGGCTCAAGATAAACTTGGATTAAGCCAAGCATTGCCTATTCGTTATTTACAATGGTTAGGCCATGCATTTACAGGCGATTTAGGCACGAGCTTTAGTAACGGCGAGCCTGTCACTGACCGTATTGCTAAAGCCGTTGCTCCTACCTTGAAACTTATTTTTATCTCAGCCATCATCTTATTTCCACTTGGCTATATTATTGGCTATCTCTGTGGGAATTATCCTAAGAAAAAGTGGTCTATATTCATATTACGTGCGTCTCAAGTGGTGACATCACTACCAGAATATTGGTTAGCCATTATTTTTATTTACTATTTCGGTGTGAAATGGCATCTTCTCCCTTTTGTAGGAAGCTATAGCTTTGAATACTTTATTCTACCTATCGCTATTTTAGTTTTAGTGGAAGGAAGTCATATGATTTTACTTAGCAGCCACCTATTTGAACGTACACTTCGTAATGAAGCGTATCAACTCGCCATGTTACGTCAATTTAAATTAAAAGATCGTATTTACGTACAAGTTAAAGACATCTTAGCGCCATTACTTACGATTACAATTAATAATTTTATTCGTTTATTCAGTCGAGTCATTATTTTAGAAGTCATTTTTAGTATTTCAGGGTTAGGAAAATTGCTTATTATTAGTATTAATCTTCGGGATTATCCACTCATTCTAGGTATTCTAATGATGATGATTACAATCATTATGATATTGAATTTCCTGGGTGATATTTTACTAGAAAAAAGTGACCCTCGTTTGAATATGTCGAAAACGTTAGGAGGGCGAGTAACGTATGAAGATTAAACATTTCATATGGCCTATTGCAATAATCATTTTAACTGTACTCGCTTATGTCCTATATGATAAAGCAAATCAAATTCATCAATCTCAAGCATTACGTCCCCCAAGTTTACATCATTTACTTGGTACGGATGATTTGGGTAGAGATTTTCTAACACGACTATTTGTAGGTAGCTTGATTACACTTGGTCTTACTGCATTCATTATGATAGGGACAATCGTGCTTGGACTGATCATTGGTCTTATTTCAGCTATAGTAGGTAAATGGTTAGATTCTATCATTATGGCACTTGCAGATATGTTAATCGCTTTACCAGCTATCATTATCGCGCTTGTCGTCCTTGGTTTTGTTAACAATTCTGTAGTAGGATTATGTCTTGCACTCATCATCGGCTGGCTCGGTCGCTATTTGCGGTATTTCAGAAATTTAGCACGTGACACGATGACACAACCGTTCGTTAAATTTGCGCCACTTAGTGGGATGTCGAAGTCCCAAGTTACAATACATCACATTGTGCCACATCTCATCAGCGACATTATGGCACTTGTTACTGCAGATTTTGGTAAGTTAATGTTAAGTATTTCCGGTCTCGCCTTTATTGGTTTAGGAGTAAAACCCCCTATTCCTGAATTAGGCGCCATTTTACATGACGGTAAAAGTTATTTCTATTCTGCGCCCTGGTTATTTATCTTTCCAGGTGTCTTATTAGGAGGGTTCGCACTCATATGTCAAATACTCAATCGTCGTCACCTACATTAGATACAGTCCTTTATATCAATGATGTATCTGTTTATCACAAACATGAACCATTACTTAAACAGATACATTTAAAGATTGAAAAAGGAAGCTTTCATTGTTTAATTGGAGAAAGTGGGAGTGGTAAATCTTTACTTACACGTACTGTACTGAATATGAAAGAAGATGATTTAACCTATCGTGGTGAGATTCATCTCGATTTAACGCAAACGGATGCAATGTTCCAAGATGCGAATCGCAATTTTTTCCAAAATGTTCGTATCAAGCGACACTTTGATGCATTGTTTGACTCTATGTCATCTTCATTAACACGTGATCAACAAAAAGCATTTGTATTACGTCAATTTAAACATCTCGGATTGGACCAACCTGAATCCATTTATTATCAGTATCCTTTTGAATTGAGTGGTGGTATGGCACAACGAGTTGCACTTGTCATGGCTATTGTAAGAGAAGCACAGTTTTTAATTGCAGATGAATCGACTAGTGCGCTAGATCAACACAATCGTCATAGTTTAATGGCTCTACTGCATCATGTAGTGACAGAACATGATATGACAGTGCTATTTGTAACTCATGATTTAAACTTAGTCTTAAACTATGCAACACATATTAGTGTCATGCTAAACGGAAACATTGTAGAAACAGGGCGTGCTTCTGATATTTTACGTGATCCTCAGCATGCTTACACGAAGCAATTGATTGAACTAGCTAATAGGAGATATCAATATGTTACAGATTAAACAGTTAAATAAAGCTTTTTCTAATAAACAGATATTTAAAAATTTTAATTATACATTAGAGACACACGATCATTTATTGATAAGTGGCGTAAGTGGAAGCGGAAAGTCTACTTTGGCTCAAATTATTGCAGGATTAGATTCAAATTATCAAGGTACACTCATATATAACGATTTAGAACTTGACCATACTTCACAACACAAATGGATGAAACATATCCAATATGTGCCTCAATATCATTCGAGTACACTTGATCCAAATAAAACAGTTCATTGGATATTAAAACAACCTTTAATTCATTTTCATTATCCTAAGGCTATACATGAGGACAGAATAAAAGAAGTCATGTCGCAATGTAAGTTAGAATCACAATTACTTGGTAAAAAAGTGAGTACTTTAAGTGGTGGCCAATTCCAAAGGCTATGGATAGCAAAAGCTTTGCTTGTAGAACCAGATGTCTTGATTTTAGATGAAGCAACAACAAATTTAGATATGGTGAACGAAGATATCATCTTACAAATGTTAAGAGAATTTCAACATTTACAGTTAATTATCATTACACATGATTCATATTTATTGAAAGCTTTACCTGGTAAACATTTAAATATTGGTTAATTCAAAATAAAGAGTGGGACAACGAGTTTTGTCTCACTCTTTTCATAAATAGTTCAAATATTTTATAAAGTAAGTTGTAGGTTGAAATCAGAGTATGTTATGTTCAAGTTGCAGTATACGTAGTTCAAATAAAAACATTAGAGGTGATACAACCATGACTCAACAAGGTATTACAGAAACACGTATGCATTCAGATTCAAATCTTGACTCTCATTATCAAAAAGATAATGAACATTATCCTAAAGGGAACCGCTTCTTAAATGTTCTTATTTTTATAGGATGGATGTTACTTGCTCAGATTCCTATTGTTCTTATTTTATTTATTACTAATTTTTCTGCAAAAATGGATATTACAAGTGGAACACTAGCAACACTATTATTTATGATGTTAGCCGCTGTCGTTATTTGGCTGGTTAGACGTTATTATCAACGGCATACATATGAGCCAATTAAACCGTTTAAACGCAAAGATATTATGATTAATATCGGATGGGCACTATTACTTCGCGTTATTGTCATTGGAATGAGTTTTCTAATGATGGCAATAACAGGTCAAGCACAGACAGAAAATGATAAGGCATTACTTGGTAACTTTCAAGGCGCGAAACCTTCTCCCGATCAACTTGGACAAGCGTTTCCTGTCATTGTATTTGCACTCACCCTTACGTTTGTAGCTCCCTATTTAGAAGAATTAATTTATCGAGGTATCTTTAAAGAGACACTATTTAAACGTAGCAGTTTTTGGTTACCATTTATTTTATCCTCACTTATTTTCGCTTCTCAACATGGTATTTCAAATTGGGTAGCCGTTTTAATGTATATCACGATGGCGATGATTTTTTATCTCGCTTATCATCGTCGTCATAACGTCAGAGATAGTATGATGGTTCATATGATTCATAATGGCGTGACGGGTATTGTGATTATTGTGAGTTACTTTATCGCAATGTTTAGCTAAAAAAGTATACTAGTTAAATTAAGTCGACAACTATCTCGCCAAAAAAAGAGGAGTGGAACGGAATTCATTTTGAATTCGTCGGCTCACTCCTTTTTTAATTCATTCGATTATTCTATATCAATATGATTTGAATCCTCATTAAATGTTTCAGTTTTAATATTTTTATCTTCCAAGAAATTTGCAATATCTTGTTTTTCTTGATCATTTACAATGTCTTGATCTTTATTCACTTGCTCAATATCATTAAAAATAGATGTATCATCATCCGATTTTAACGAGATTTCTAAACTTTTTTGCTCTATGCGATTGGCTGTTGAAATATAACGACTTATTTTATCAGTATAGATCACATAATCATTATTTGGCATCTGATTATTTTGAATGTATTGTGCAAAATTTGTATCATTCTCATTCTCTAATTGAACAAGTTTTTTTAATTTATTTACTTCTGTATTGGATAATTTTTGATTGGAATATAATTTCATTTTATATGTATTCATCGTATCATTGATTTTTTTATCAATGTTACTATACGTTTTAATATCTTTTTTAATCGTTTTTTCAGAAGTCTGTACATGTCGTACTGACGTTTTTTCAAAAACATGATCCGGTATTTTTGTATCTGGTTCTAGACTGATATCTTGATCATCAGAACTCTTATTTTCTTCTGTTGAATGTTCTTCTTGTGTTTTCGCATTGTCCGAAGGGTCACTATCCTCTTTAGACAATCGATGACATCCCACTAAGCCAATAGATAATATGAGAATAAGTGTCACTATCACTATCTTTTTCATAACTTTTCTCCTTAACGACGTTTATTTATCTTTACTTTAAGTATAGAACAATTACAACTACTTTTGAATGCGTTATAAGTTGCTACCTTTATATGGCGTACGGCACATTAACAGAACAATAATCACAACGATATAGCCTATCGTAGAGACGATAGATGTTTCAAAACCAAACTGTCCTCCTGTAAGCACCATATTTTTAAAACGTAAAACATATTGAAAGACGTTATAGTCAGTTTCTTTTGTAGTGATATAAACGATTTGAAAGACATTCCAAAAGAAATGCAAGGTGATACTCGCCCAAATGGTGTTAAATCGATACGTTGCTATACCAAACATCATACCAACTAAAGTGCCACTAACTAACAATAAGAAGAAACTTGTCACATTTAGAGCACCATTCAATAAATGAATGACACCAAAGAACAGTGAAGTAACGATGATTGCTATTCGAATGTTTGTTTTCTTTTCAATATAGCCCATTAAAAGACCTCGACACACCATTTCCTCGACAATAGCACCAGCTGCAGCTTGCATAAAAATAATGTAACTCAAGTCGTGTATCGTCTTACTGATTGAGTTAAAATGATGTACCTTAAAATCTCCCGGTATAAAAATAAAATAAATCGCATATACTACGCACGGTAATGCAATCCCTAAAATCAAATAAATCGGATGAAATACAGGTTTTGTCATTCGATATGAAGATAGACCCTCTTTAAATACATGAGTAATTATCCATCTTACGACGAGAAATGTAAGTAAAATATAAGTGATACTCGATAAAATCGTTCCGATTCCATAAAATGGTATAATTGTATCAAATAATAGCGCGATTGTTTGAGAAATAACCATAATGATTATCGCTAAAAGAAACATACCAACAATTTTTATTATTTTCATTGTTATTCTCCAATATAAGTGATGTATATAAATTTATCATAGCATAGAAAAAAGAGTAAGATTGAATTGACAATGAATTCATTTTCCTACTCTCTTAATATTAAAAATCATTTTCTTTTTGTTATTTTAGATATATATGTAGAAGCTTTATTTTTGTCGTAAATCGTTAAACCAGTAATATCTTTTACATTTTTAGATGGTACAAGCAAGCTTACGATATAACCTAAAATAAAAGCAACTAAAAATGAAATAATTGATACGTAAAATGGTGAGTTTCCTCCACCTATTCCATGAAGTAAATAAGCGATAATTACTCCTGCAAATAGTCCGACAATGACACCAAATGTATTTGCACGTCTTGTGAATATCCCAACTGCAAATATTCCAGCTAACGGCACACCAAATAATCCAGTAATAAGTAAGAATAAATCCCATAAATTATTAGAATCTGCTGCAATTAAATACATCGAAATACCATAGCTTAATAAACCTGCTATCACAATAATTAATCGAGCAAATTTCACTTCTGATTTATCATCCCTTTTTCCAAAGAAGCGATGTTTAATATCTTCAGAAGTACATGCTGAAATTGAATTTAAACTTGATGAAATTGTTGATTGTGCTGCAGCGAATATTGCTGCAATAAGTAATCCACCAATAAATGGGGGCATTTCAGTCAAAATAAAATATGGAACAATTGATGAGGTATTAAAACCTTTAGGCAATGTTTCTTGATGCTGATAAAATGAATACATCATCGTACCCATGCCATAGAAAATAGGCGCTGAAATTAGTGTTAAGACACCATTTGTCCATAATGATTTTTTGGTTTCTTCCATAGATTCTGATGCTTGATAACGTTGTACTACATCTTGGCTCGCTGTATATTGATGTAAATTATTAAAAATATTTCCCAGGAAAATAATTGGGATCGCCGCTGCTGCTGAGTTAAGTTTCCAATTATCTGCGCTAAGAATTTTTTTATTCGCAATAGCATCATGTACAATTGTGCCAAATCCACCTTTTATTTCAAAAGCACCGATGATAATGATAAGCAGTGCTCCACCAAGTAAAATGACACCTTGGATAAAATCACTCCAAACGACTCCTTCGAATCCACCTAGAAATGTATATAAAATACATAAAATACCTACTAAACTTGCTACAATGTATGGATTAATATCAGATACAGCAGTTATTGCTAAAGTTGGTAAATAAATAACGATTGCAATACGTCCTAAGTGAAAAATAATAAATAATAATGATCCAATTAAACGTATACTTGGTCCAAATCGTGCTTCTAAATATTCATAAGCTGAAGTTACATGTAATTTTTTAAAGAATGGAACATAAAAAGCAATTAATATTGGAATGATTGCTACAATTGCAATATTTCCTGCTATATAGGCCCAATCAGTTAAAAAAGCTTTTTCAGGTGTAGACATAAACGTAATTGCACTTAATGTAGTCGCATAAATAGAAAAACCAATTGCCCACGATGGTAAACGTCCGCTTGCTTTAAAGAAACTATCAGTATCTTGGCTTGCACGTTTAGTAAAATAGGCACCTACCAATAACATTGCCACAAGATAGACGATAACTGCTATCCAATTCCATAACCCAAATCCTATATGTTGCATAAGGAACACCCCTTGTTTATATTCTGTCGTTTAAATTGTGTCGTAATTACAAGCTATAAGTTTCAATTAATTGATTTAATTCTTTACGATTTGCTTCATTAAATGGTGAAAATGGACGTTTAGGTACTCCACCATCTATGCCTCGTGTTTTTAATATTTCTTTTAAAGTAGGGTAAATACCCATGCTTAAAACTGTTTCAATAATATTATTAGTATCATGTTGAATTTTATAAGCTTCTTCAACTTTACCTTCACGAGCTAAATCATAAATTTGACGTGCACGACGGCCATTCACATTATATGTAGAACCAATTGCACCATCTACTCCAGAAATAACTGCTTGAACTAACATTTCATCAAATCCAGACAAAATCAACTTATCTGGAAATGCTTTTCTAATTCTTTCAAGTAAGAAGAAATTTGGCGCAGTATATTTTACTCCTACAATTTTTTCATTATTAAACAATTCTTCAAATTGGTTGATACTAATATTTACACCAGTCAAATCCGGAATGGCATAAATTATCATTTTATTTTGCGTTGCTTCAATAATATCGAAGTAATATTGCTTAATCTCTTCAAAAGAAAACGGATAATAGAATGGTGTTACTGCTGATAATGCATCATATCCTAAATTTGTGGCATACTTTCCAAGTTCAATGGCCTCATTTAAATCTAGTGAGCCTACTTGAGCAATTAATTTCACATCATTTCCAACCGCTTCTTTTACAACTTTAAAGATTTGTTTCTTTTGTTCTTTACTAATTAAGAAATTTTCTCCAGAACTTCCATTTACATATAAACCGTCTAATTGTTCAACTTCTATTGCATTCTTTGCGATTTGTTTTAATCCTTCTTCTTTAACTTGACCATTTTCATCAAATGGGACAAGTAATGCTGCATATAATCCTTTTAATTGTTCTTCCATTCGAAATCCTCCAATATATGATCTGAATTTTTTATAATTTTATTATTAATTCAACAGCAATATATTCTATTTATATTTCGAATTGTAAACGCTATCATATTTTTATACAATACTATATGAAAAATATTAACAAATAATTCTAAATTTAATGAAAATAATTTTCAAATTAAAACTAGAGGACTAAAAATGATTTATAGTAGTTATAAAGAAAACTAAGGAGGTTTTTTATATGTATAAAATTGCAGTTGATATCGGGGGCACTAATATAAAACTTGCAGTAATTAACAATGAATTAAACATTATTGATTATAAAACCATTGCTACTCCAGACAATATTCACATTTTAATAACGAACGAAATATACTTAATCATTGATGCATTTATAAAAAAATATCAGCTTAAAAATCCTCACATTGGTATCTCAAGTGCTGGCGTTGTAGATTCAACTCGTGGAGAAATTGTTTACACTGGACCAACTATTCAAAATTTTGATGGCACAAATTTTTTAAATGTTTTCAAGGAATTGTCCTCAAATATAACTGTTTACAACGATGTAGATGCAGCATTACTTGGGGAGCTTTCTTTGCATAATTATGAAGAAAATAACATCTTTTGTCTTACTTTAGGAACAGGAATTGGCGGTGCATTTTATAATAAATCTATTGGAATCTATCAAGGTGCACGTCATCGAGCAAATGAAATTGGTTATTTGCTTTATCGTTCTTCCGATGACAAAACATTTGAACAAAGAGCTTCAACTTCAGCGCTAAAAGATTTAATGCTATTACATCACTTTAAGTATGACACTAACGTACCAAAATTATTTGAATTAGCTGAAGAAAATGACACTGTAGCAATCAATATTTTAGAAGAGTGGAGCCATTCAGTAGCTGAAGGTATCGCTCAATTACAAATTATCTATGATCCTGAACTTATCTTGATTGGTGGAGGTATCTCTTCTCAAAAAGATACACTATTAAAATATATTAAGCCTAAAATTCATTATTACCTTCCGCCTCATTATGGAATAGCACGTCTTCAGACGACTCGAAGCGGTAATAATGCAGCTTTGTACGGTGCAATACAATAGTAGTTATAAACATGGAGGACTACGCATTCTAGTCCTCTTATTTATTTGCTCCCATGGTTTAGAACAACTTGACGTGTTTGTTGATAGAGTTTATGTATGTAAGGATCTCCAAGAAGAATGTAACTCACAAGATCTAATAAAAAGTGAGTTGCAATTTGTGAATTAATAAATCTTGTATCATTATTATTGGACTGTGCAGACGTAATCAGCACTAAATCTGCATTTTTAGTAATTGTGCTTCCTTCAAAATTAGTAATTACAACAACATAAGCGCCTTGATTTCGTGCTATTTTAGCCGCATCGATAAGCTCACTTGTTTCCCCACTATTTGAAATTGCTACAAACATATCATTCGATGATAATAATGACGCAGAAATCTTCATTTGATGAGCATCTGTGGATACTAAACCTTTTATACCCATACGCATGGCACGATAATAAAATTCACTTGCTGTTAAACCTGAACTCCCTAAACCTGCGAAATTCACCTGTATACATGTTTTTAAATTATGTGCTAAGCGTTTAATTTTTTCCTCAGAAATAAACTCTCCAGTTTATTGAATGATATTTTGATGATAACGATGTATAAGTTGTACTAATGGTGCATTTTCTACAGATTTCTCTGATTTTTCATGTTGCAAACTAAACTTCATATCTTGAAAATTATCGTAATTTAATTTGTTACTGAAACGCGTTATTGTAGCTGGCGATGTTTCAATTGCATAAGCCAATGAATTAATTGTTGAGAAACTATCATCAAGTGGATGCTTTTGTATATATTCTATAATTCGTTTATCTGTTTTTGTTAATAAATGACGACAACGCTGAACTCTATTTTCAAATTTCATTTTACAATCATCCTCTTTACTCAATTAAATAACTTATGTCTAATTTATTATAAATGAAAATATTTTTCAATTTATAATTTTAAATTGATAATAATTTTCTTAATGTTATGATATGAGTAAATCAATTCAACAGTATTGTATAAATAACCACAAACTCGATATATTCTATTTATAAATATAAATGTTACGGAGTGAATGATATGTTACCACAAGGATTAATCGTTTCTTGCCAAGCTTTACCTGAAGAACCTTTACATTCTTCGTTCATTATGTCAAAAATGGCTTTAGCTGCTTATCAAGGCGGTGCAGTAGGTATACGTACTAACTCTATAGAAGATATTGTAGCTATTCGCAAGGAGATCAATTTACCAGTTATCGGAATTGTTAAACGAGATTACACTAACTCAAGTGTGTTTATAACTGCAACTTCAAAAGAGGTAAATGAACTCATTGAAAGCGGTTGTGAAGTTATTGCTTTAGATGCTACTAAACAAAAACGTCCAAAAGAATCTCTTGAAGAACTTGTGAAATATATTAGAGAAAAAGCGCCTGGTATTGAAATTATGGCTGATATCTCAACGACTGAAGAAGCTATTTATGCAGATCAATTAGGTTTTGACTATATTGGAACCACTCTAAGAGGGTATACATCTTATACAAAGGGTCACATATTATATGAAAATGACTTTGAATTTTTAAAAGAAGTACTTAATCAAGTAAACACAAAAGTCATTGCAGAGGGTAATGTCATCACACCTGAAATGTATAAAAAAGTGAGCGAACTTGGTGTTCATTGTACAGTAGTTGGTGGTGCGATTACACGACCTAAACAAATTACCGAACGATTTGTCAAAGCAGTAAAAAATCATTCATAAACCTATGGAGGCGTTTAGATGATGAAATTGATCAATTTAAAAAACAAATCTATCGCAAGTGATTATGTGGCAGTTGAGTTATTAAAGTTAATACAAAGTACGCCGACAGCTACTCTTGGATTAGCGACAGGTAATACAATGACAGAGATTTATCCACGATTATCTGAATTATTAACGGCAAATCGTGTGAATTTAAATGATATTAAAACATTTAACTTAGATGAGTATGTGGGTCTTAATTCATCACACCCTCAAAGCTACTACACATATATGCATGAGCTTTTATTTAATCATAACGAATGGAATGAACATAACATCTACATTCCAAGAGGAGACGCATCTGATCTTGAAGACGAAGCACATGCTTATGAACAGCGTCTATCCTCTATAGGACAACCCGATATTCAATTATTAGGTATTGGAGAAAATGGTCATATCGGTTTCAACGAACCAGGTACATCTTTTGACAGTCAAACACGAGTTGTAGATTTAACTGATTCTACGATTAAAGCAAATAGTATTCATTTTGATACGATTGATGATGTTCCAAAACAAGCCATTTCTATGGGATTACAATCGATTATGCGTGCAAAACGCATCATCTTATTAGCTTTTGGAGAACGTAAACAAGAAGCTATTGATCGTTTAGTGAATGGTTCAAAAACTGAAACATTACCTGCCTCTATTTTACAAACGCATCCGAATGTAGATATTATTATTGATGATGTCATATTTAATTATTTAAACCACTAAAAAGGACAGAACGTTCGAGTTCTGTCCCTTTTAATATATTTAACTTTACTTCCTATGGATGTTTAAATAATTTTAAAAGCAATGAAATAATAATACAAACTATCGCAATAATTGCGAAAGTAATCAAGAAAATTAAATCAGTTTGAGTGAATTTCACACTGATATCTGACCAACTTTTAAAAGAACTATTATAAAGCGCATTGACCACCACAACTGCTAATAAAGCAATGACCGATAACCATCCTAAAGTAGTAAAGAAATTTTTTGCACTTGGAAATCTCAAATCATTTTGCATTATCTATCCCTCCTTTACTTCAACTTCATATATTATGTAGATTTACTATGTATATACACTAAATCTCATATATATAAACCTAAAAAGATAAAGAGATACTAAATTATTCATTTTTCACTATACGGGGAGTCTTAAAAATGATGAATAGCACCTGCTTTAATTGTTGTATCCACTTGTATATGGTCGTCAACAATTACGATATCTGCATCTTTCCCTATGCTTAAGCTTCCTTTTTGCTTATCAATATTAAGCGTAATGGCTTGATTTAAACTTGCCACTCGCCATAAGTGGTCTAAACTATCATGCGTAAATTGAATTAAATTATGCAGTCCTTCATTCATTTTTAAAATACTGCCTGCAAGTGCGCCATTTTCTAAACGTGCTTCTTTCCCTTTAACAATCACATTTTGTCCACCTAAATCATACTCACCATCTTTCATACCTTTGGCACGCATGGCATCTGTAATTAAATACATGTGAGTATATCCTTTTTGTTTATATGCAATATCTACAGCAGCAGGATGTGAATGAATACCATCACCAATAATTTCAGTGTTTAAACTTTGATTGGTCCAAGCGGCACCAAATACACCTGGATTACGATGCTCAAAAGGTGTTGCAGCGTTGTAAAGATGCGTTACATGTTTCGCACCTCGTTCTACTGCTTCATTTGCTTCTTCAAATGTGGCGACAGTATGGCCCATTGAAAAAATAATCTCATCACGCAATTCATTTAACGTGTCATGAGCGCCTTCGACTTCTGGCGCAAAAGTAATGATTTTAATTAATCCTTTCGCTACTTCTTGAAAATGTCGAATTTTGTCAACAGTGGGACGCTGTACATATTTAGGATTTTGAGCACCCACTTTATGTTCAGAAATAAATGGTCCTTCTAAATGTACACCACCGATTTCAGCTGCTTCACCTAACGTTTGATTTTCATAACATGCGACAATGTTTTTTAATGCTTTTTCAATATTCTCATCAGATTGCGTCATCGTTGTTGCTAAAAATGTTGTTGTCCCTTCAGACAATAATTGTTTAGCTAAATGATTTAAGCCGTTATACGATGCATCCATTGCATCTTCTCCATAGCCACCATGAATATGAATATCGATAAAACCTGGTAACACATGCTTTCCTGCTACATCTATTTGATTTAAATGACCTTTATAATCACCTTTTTGAATATCACTAATTTTGCCATTTTCTACGACAAGATACCCTTTTTCAATAACTTGTGCTTCCGTATAAATTCTTCCATTTGTAATGACATATTGAGCCATGATACCCCTTCTTTTCTATAAAATTTCTTATCATTTCAAAGATATTATATCATTTCATATTGTCATCATTAGGCAATTTCTTCTTTTGGAAAAAATTTTCAAATTTAATGTTAACCTTCTTTAAAATAATATATAAACGATTAAAATGAATTTTGAAAATATTCATAATTATATGTATAATCAAAACAACTATTTTATAAAGGGATGACTTAATTAATTCATGAATGACAAACGTAAAAGAAATAACAGACTGGTTTATATCATTTCAGTGTCTATTATTATTATTATCACTGCAATTGCTGGTATATTTCCTAAGACATTTGGTACACATGCTCAAACGATGTACGATTTTATTTCAAATACTTTTGGTTGGCTTTTCTTACTTATTATATTTATTTTAGATATTTTTCTAATTTCTTTAGCTGCTTCTAGATATGGTCGGTTCAAATTAGGAGACGATAATGAAGAACCTGAATTTTCTTTCATGTCATGGATTGGCATGTTATTCTCTGCGGGTTTAGGTGTAGGCATAGTCTTTTGGGGTGTAGCTGAACCACTCACACATTATCTTCACTCACCGTTTCCTGGAAAAGCGCCAGATCAATCTCCTGAATCCGCAAGACTTGCTATGGGTTATACCTTTTTTCATTGGGGAATCTCACAATGGTCTATTTTTGCAATGGCTGGGCTTATCGTCGCATACTTTCAATTCCGTAAAAAACGGGATGGTTTAATTTCTACTGCTATGGAACCTGTCTTTGGTGAAGCCTACAAACGTCCTTTTCGAAATATCATTGATATCTTAGCAATTATTGCTACCGTAATGGGGATAGCAACATCAATTGGACTTGGTATTATGCAAATTAGTGGTGGGTTAAATCATGTCTTCCAGGTACCAAATAACAATATCACTAAAATTTCGATTACAGTATTAATGATGATTATTTTCATTGGATCTGGTATTACAGGTCTAGGACGAGGCGTAAAATGGCTGAGTAACCTTAATATTATATTAGGCGCTTTATTACTTGTCTTCATGCTTATCTTCGGGGATTTAAAATTTATCTTTGAATCTTACACACTTGCTATCGGGGACTACATAAGACACTTTGTCGAATATAGTTTACGTATTGATCCGTATACAAATAACAATGCTTGGATTCAACAATGGACTGTCTTCTATTGGGCATGGGTTATTTCTTGGTCACCATTTATTGGAGGTTTCGTTGCACGTGTATCACGCGGTCGCACCATTCGAGAATTTATTATGTGTGTGCTTATAGTACCTCCACTCATTTCATTCGTTTGGATTTGTGGCTTCGGTGGTATGGCTGTCAAAATTGCTATGGGTGGCGATAAAATTGCTAGTCTTGTAGATAAAGATTATACGGTTGCTTTATTTGAATTATTATCAAAATTTCCATTATCTGATATTACAAGCGGTCTTGCCATTTTGTTAATCTTTTTATTCATTGTCACAAGTGCTGACTCAACAACACATATTGTTGCTGGAATGGCTACTGGAGGCAGTGAAAATCCAAAAATAAAACACAAAGTCATTTGGGGTTTACTTATTGGGGCTATTTCAGTCGCAATGACCATTGCAGGTGGATTAACAAGTCTACAAACAGCCTCTGTTGTAACTGGCTTACCATTTTCGATTATTCTATTATTGATGACGATATCTATGATGCGTGCGTTACGACGAGAACATACAAAACATTTCCAAATGTCATATGTTAAGGATGATAAAGATTACTCTATTCCACTCGAAAAACGCGAAAAGAATAGTAAAACTCTAAATAATGATCATTCGGAAAAATCATAAACATACAATTATATGTATTTAATTGACTCATTACTATGTAGTATGAAACTCTAATAACAAAAATAAAAACGTTCTCCCTATTTGTTAGTGAGAACGTTTCTTTTATCTATATATCATTACCCATCTATCTCAAATCCCATATCTTCAATCATTTGGTAATCGAGTTCATTAGGCTGTCCGCCTGTCACTAAGTAATCGCCTACAAAGATAGAGTTAGCCGCTTGAAGTGCAGTTGCTTGAAGTGAACGTAAATTGACTTCACGACCACCCGCAATTCGAATTTCTTTTGTGGGATTAATTAGTCTAAACAGAGCTAAGATACGTAAACACTTTGTTGGAGATAATAAGTCTAACCCACCAAACTTGGTACCTTTAATCGGATGTAAGAAATTTACTGGAATACTGTCTGCATCAATCTCTTTCAACGCAAATGCCATATCGATAATATCTTCATCTGTTTCTCCCATTCCACAAATCACGCCAGAACAAGGTGAAATGTGATGTGCTTTCATCATCTCAACTGTATTCACACGGTCTTCATATGTATGTGTTGTCACAACTTCATCGTGATAACGTTCACTTGTATTTAAATTATGATTATACCGATCGACACCAGCTTCTTTTAACTGTGTTGCTTGTTCATCATCAACCAAACCTAAACACGCACAAATTTTAAGTTGTGGATGAATAGCTTTAATATCTTCTACCGTATCACAAATATGATTTACTTCTTTATTCGAAGGACCACGTCCACTCATTACAATACAATACGTCCCAATTTTATGGTCTGTCGCGACTTGTGCTCCTGCTTTAATTTGTTCCTGATCTACCAAAGCATAACGCTGTTTTTCTTTCATTTTGACAGATTGCCCACAGTAACCACAATCTTCCGGACAAATGCCACTTTTCGCGTTGAGAATCATATTAAGTTTTACTTTTTTACCATAATAATGCTTTCTTACTATATAGGCTTCATTTAATAATTCAAACGTATCAATCGTCTCGTCTTGAAATAGACTTAGACACTCTTCTTTAGTTAACGCTTCTCCATTCAATACACGTTCTGCTAGATTTAATGTCATGATGTTTGTCACTCCTATCTTTTAAAATATACTAATAAAACTCATAATTGTAAACTTTATATAATTATAAGTTTACATTATTCCTTGATTAAATCAAAGGATGTTTTAAAAAGAAATGGTCTATGAATATAACCTCAGACAACCCGAAGTGTAACTTGTAACCATTAGATATTTGAATAACTCATAAAAAAACTTGAGCCTACATATGTAAAATACATATATTAGGCTCAAGCGATTTAATATAACTATTTATTTTGTAATACGTGTACCAATTTTACCTTCTAGCGCATCATTCAAACCTGATAAAGAGGTAATTAACACACTACCTTTGGGATTCTTTTCAATAAATTGAAGGGCTGCTTCTACTTTTGGCAACATACTGCCTTTCGCAAATTGATTATCGGCAATATATCCTTTCATATCATCGACTGTAACGTCACCTAGTCCTTCTTGATTGTCTTTTCCGTAATTAATATAAACATAATCAACGGCTGTTAAAATAATTAATTGATCCGATTGTAAATGAGCTGCAAGTAATGCACTTGTCTTATCTTTATCAATGACTGCATCGACACCTTGATAACGATCTTGTTTCTTAACAACTGGGATACCGCCACCACCCGCTGCAATCACAAGCGTGCCATGTTTAATGAGTGTTTCAATACTATCAAGTTCAACAATATTAATAGGTTGAGGAGAAGGTACAACGCGACGATATCCACGTCCTGCATCCTCAATAAATGCATACTCTTTTTCTTGTCTCATTTTATCTGCTTGTTCTTTTGTATAAAATAAGCCAATAGGTTTCGTTGGATGTTGAAACGCTGGATCATCGTTTGCTACTTCGACTTGTGTCACAAGTGTCACGACGTCTTTATTAATCCCTAATGCATGTAATTCATTAAGTAAGCTTTCTTGCATCTGATAACCAATATACGCCTGACTCATTGCGCCACATTCAGGGAATGGGAAAGGCGGGCCTTGTTCATGTTCCGCTGCATAATTTAACCCTAAATTAATACTTCCCACTTGTGGTCCATTCCCATGACTAATGACCACTTCATATCCTTTGTTGATTAAACCGACTAATGATTGAGCTGTTCCTTTTACAAGCTCTAATTGTTCTTTCGGTGATTCTCCTAAAGCATTACCACCTAATGCGACCACGATTTTAGACATCCATAGGTCCCCCTTTTTCTCTATTCGCCTAAAGTTGCCACCATTACTGCTTTAATCGTATGTGCTCTGTTTTCGGCTTCTTGAAAGACAACAGAACGATCACTTTCGAAAACCTCATCTGTGACTTCCATTTCATTCAAACCATATTTTTCTTTAATTTGTTTACCAATTTCTGTTTCTGTATTATGGAAAGCAGGTAAACAGTGTTCAAAAATGGTATGTGGATTGCCTGTTTTTTCTATTAATTCTTTTGTTACACGATAAGGTTCTAATAATTTAATACGTTCTTCCCAAATATCATCGGGCTCACCCATCGACACCCACACATCTGTAGCAATCACATCCGATCCTTTCACCCCTTGGTCAATATTGTCAGTCACTAAAATAGTCCCGCCATTTTTATCAGCCAATGATTGGCATGTTTCTAGTAACTCATCTTTAGGTCTTAACTCTTTCGGACACACAAGATGAAAAGTCATCCCCATAATCGCTGCGCCTTGCATCAATGCATTTGCCATATTATTACGTCCATCACCAATATATGTGAAATGAATGTCTTCATAAGGTTTTTTTAATACTTCTTTTGCAGTTAAAAAATCAGCAAGCACTTGTGTTGGATGATCTTCATTCGTTAAACCATTCCAAACCGGCACACCCGCATATTCTGCAATTTCTTCAATAGTACGTTGAGAAAATCCGCGATATTCGATACCGTCATACATACCACCTAAAACACGAGCCGTATCTTTAGCCGTTTCTTTTACTCCCATTTGTGTACCTGTCGGCCCAAGATACGTCACATGAGCACCTTGATCATAAGCTGCTGTTTCAAATGCACAACGTGTGCGTGTAGAATTTTTTTCGAAAATTAAAGCAATAGTTTTACCTTTAAGTTTTTGTTGTTCAATACCAGCATATTTTGCACGTTTTAAATCTTCAGAGAGATTAAGTAAGAATTCCATTTCTTTTTTTGAAAAATCAAGTAATGTTAAAAAATTTCTATTTCTTAAATTTTGCATCTTGATCCACTCCTTTGTCAGAAATTTAGTATTTAAAACCCAATACACATAATGGGTATTGATAGTACAATATGTGTAACTTTTTATTATATTATTACACAAAAAATATAAGATAGAAATTCAAAACATATAACAAAAAAACTTCTTTGCCATATTTTGACAAAGAAGTCACTCATATTTATGCTGTTTTAACTTTTCTTTTTGCTTCACGATCTATCATATCTTGTTTTGTAACAATTGGATATTTTTTGAATGCAAGAGAACCAAGGAAGCCTGCTAAACCACCTACAATGGCCATTACAATACCATAGATAATCACTTTCATTGGACTATTAAAGCCAAACATCACTAAGAATCCTGCAATTGGTGTTGCTGTCCCTGTTGCATCATTGATCATACCAGATAAAGCGATAATTAACCCTGCAGCAGCTCCTCCAAAGAAGTTTGTCACATACACTGGTATCGGATTAGCAGAGACAATATCAGCTTGAGATAACGGTTCAATACTTACTGAAATTGTTGATTTACGATCCCCTAATTTTAAACGATGGAAAAGCGTACCATTCATAAATGCCGAACTAAATGCAGCCATAGCACCAATGGCCATTGGCACGCCAGTTAAACCAAGTAATGCGGTTAAAGCCATTGAACTTAACGGTGCTGTACCTACAACGGTAATAATGCCTCCAAGAATAATCCCCATAATAATTGGATTTGTATCCGTACTACTTTTAATAATGTCACCAATTTTTAGTAATGTATTATTCACTACTGGCGTTAAACCCGTCGCAATTAAACGTGCAAGTGGTGCAAGAAGAACGATTGAACCAATAAGATCTACACCATCTGGAACATATTTTTCTGTATATTTCATAAGATAACCTACAATATACCCAGCAAAGAAGCCTGGAAGTAAGTCTAAACCACCACAAGCAGCTCCAATAACTAATGCATACACAGGTGAAACACCAATAGCTAAGGCAGTTAACCCAGCAGCAGCGACACCACCAAGACCTCCTGCAGCGTCACCTAGTTGTTCTAAAAATTTAATACCAAATACTTCTCCACCTACATATTTGTTAAAAGCTTCTACTAAAAATGTCGCAATAGCTGCGTTGGCTAAAGCTCCCATCGCACGCATACCACTAGGTGCTTTATATGTAAATAACGTAAAAATCACTAAGACTAAAACTAAAAACAACGTACCAATTAATAAATCCATAGTCTACTGTCATCCCCTTATATTTAATTTAGATGTGAGGTATGGCTTCAAATCGAACAATATCTCACTACTTACTTTCTTCCTTAGTAGACAGTTTACTAAAAAACGAAATATATTTCACGGAATTTTTTGAATTTTTAAATTAAATTGGAAAATTTGTTTATTTTTTACTTAATTACTTCGAAATATATCTATCTTATACATTATGAAATGATCGATAAAATGATATAAATATACAAATGAAATAATCTGATAAAGTAAATATCCTAAAACGACCGTAATTATAACAATTTTGTTAACACTGCCCATATTACCCTACTCTATTGAATAAAATGCCTTCTGAAGGGTAAATACAAATGTGAAGAAAATTAAATCAACTTTTAAAATAGATAAAGAAGAGCGGAAATGCTCAACCAAAGGAGGACTTCACTATTATGAAATACGTAGTAGTCGGAACATCACATGCTGGTTATGCTGTAATCGAAACATTATTAATATCAGATCCAGAGGCGGAAATCGAAGTATTTGAAAGTGCCGAAGCACCTTCATTCTTATCTTGCGGTATTCAAAGTTATTTAGAAGATGTTGCACCATCATTGCAATCCTTACATTATGCAGATGCAGAATCATTAAAAGAACAAGGTGTGAACTTGCATCTTCAAACAACGGTAACGGATTTAAATACCCAAAATAAAACTGTAACTATTAGAAAAGATGGCCATACTTCAGAAGTCTCTTACGATAAATTATTCTTAAGCCCAGGTGCTGTACCAAACGAACTACCAATCAATGGCATCAATGATTACAATAATGTCTTATTTATGCGTGGTGAAGAATGGGCCGACAAAATCAAAGAACGCATGCAACATGCGAAGAAAGCCATTGTAGTCGGCGGCGGTTATATCGGTATCGAAGCAGCCGAAGCCTTTACCAAAGCCGGCATTGATACAACACTTATGGATGACCACGATCGTATTATCAACACTTATTTAGATAAAGAATTTACAGATATTCTAGAGAAAAACATTGCCGAACACGGCTTAAAATTTAAAGGAAATGCAAGCGTTAAAGCCTTGAAAGCAGACGAAAATAACAATGTTACAGCCGTAGTCACAGATGACGGCGAATACGAAGCAGATACAGTATTATTTGCTGTCGGCGTTAAACCTGCAACAGAATGGTTAGACGGCAAAGTTGAACTCGGCAAAAAAGGCATTATCAAAATCAACGACCGCTTAGAAACATCAGAAAAAGACGTTTATGCAAGTGGCGACGCAACGCTTATTCCATTCGCGCCTATCAACGAAGACCGCTATATTGCACTTGCAACTAACTCTCGTCGTCAAGGTTACGTAGCAGCACGCAACATGGCAGGCAAAGACATGAAGATGCCACGCGTTTCAGGCACATCTGGTCTTTCTTTATTCGATTACAAATTCGGTCAAACAGGTGTACATGAAACAGAAAAAGACAGTTACGACGGCAACTTAGGAGCAAAATATATCGAAGTACCTGTGCGCCCTAAATTTCGTCAAGACGATACAACAGTTCATCTTAAAATCATGTTCGATGAAGATACACATCGCATTCTAGGCGGACAAATTATGAGTACGGAAGACTTAGTAGAATCTATCAACACACTATCGGTTGCAATCAATGCAGGCTGGACATTAGAAGAACTCGCATTAGTCGACTTCTTCTTCCAACCAGACTTTAACCGTCCATGGAACTACTTGAACATCCTAGCACAACGCGCATTAGGCGACGATGTCTTCCCTAAAGACAAACAACTCTTCTAAACCCTTATGGACAAAAACCAGAATAAGTATATATATTCAGGGTATATATAAGTAATAGACATCTAAATAATAATTAATAGGAGGCTGGTGTAGATGTTCAAAAATATATTATTACCCTATGATTTCGAAAATGATTTTAGTGCTATCCCTGACTATTTAGAAAAAGTCACCGATGAAGATTCAGTTGTTGTAATTTATCACGTTGTAACAGAAAATGATCTTGCAATTAGTGTCAAGTATTATAATAAGCATAAAGAAGATATTATTAGAGAAAAAGAAAAAAAACTCACTCCATTTTTACGTGAATTAGAAAAAAGAGATATTCAATATAAAATAGATGTAGATTTTGGGCATATTAAAGATACAATCTTAGAAAAAATTACTTCTGGAGATATAAATAATGGTGAATTTGATTTAGTAATTATGAGTAATCATAGAGTCGATTTGAATATTAAACATGTTTTAGGAGATGTTACACATAAGATTGCTAAAAGAAGTTCTGTCCCAGTACTAATTGTTAAATAAACATAAGAAGTAAGAAATTTATTAATTCAAAAAGCCTAAATACTCTCTCGATTTGTGAGAAAGTATTTAGGCTTTTTTATTTTTTTAATTTTGGTTTGTGATTTTTTAGATTATTTTTTGATTAGTCGTTCTAAAAAAGATTAGACACGCATTTATGCCGAGAAAATTTATTGAAGTTGAGAAGAACTCTTAACTAAACTTGTAGACGAATGTCGGCATAGCATGATTTATTAAGCCGACCATTCGACAAGTTTTGGGATTGTTAAGGGTTCCGAGGCTCAACGTCAATAAAGCAATTGGAATAAAGCAACAATAATTGAATAAGGTGAGCTATTTTACTGAAATTTATTTTGTTAATAAGATCCATGTTAAATGTCCTAGGATAAAAATAATAACAATCGTTAATATAGAACTGATAAAGGTTATTATTTTTATTTTTCTTTTACTGAATTCTGGACTTTTATAAATTGAAAAATAAAACATAACGAGAAAACCGAAGAACATCGCATACATGAGTATTAGAGAATCCCAATTAATATCCACGTAGCCTCCGCACATTAATCCGTAGGTTCCTAAAATTGTAAAAAATAAAAGAATTTGATTTATGAAAGTTGCCATTTACTAGCCTCCAAAATAAAACAATTAGAATAAAGCAATAATTTTTATTTCGAGCATTTTTCACATAGTACTTTTTGATTTTTTGCCCAACTTTTTAGGTTTGTTATTCCGTTAAGATTTTTTGAATTTGTGTGTATTGTTATATTTTCGTTTTTGTCGATTTCCTTATCACAATTACTGCACTTTAATTTTTCAAGAAACATAAAATGACCTCACTTTTTGTGATTTTTGAAACGAGTTGAAAACGAGTTTCTTCTTGTCTTGATGATTAGGTGCTATCTTCTCGGCTAATTCTATTCCAAGTTGATTACATTGTGCTGGTGTTACTTCGCCAGGCTTAAATGACTGGATAACCACATGACCTTCGTTGCCACCCGTTTTTCCATACAGTTCACGTGTCGCTTTGAAACTTCCCTTGGCATAGTCTATGTCACCATTTAAGCCACTTTTTTCTTCAGCCCGTTTTTCAGCGTAATTAATAGTCCGTGACGTTGATTTCGTTGAACTTATTTTAGCTGTGGCCATTTGTATCACGTTCTTTCATTTCTTTATAAGATGTATAGCATTTAATAACATCTATAAAGGCTAAAAGTAAAAAAAAGATACTTGCCCAAAATTGATGTGCATAAAAAATAAAATAGCTAATCATAATTAAACAGACAATAAATAAAATTAGACTTAAAATCATATTTATTTTAGGACTTTCCATATTTCATCCAACCTTCTACGTAATTCTTCGATATTATATTCTAATGCTTCATAATTCGGCGCCTCATATTGATATTGGTTACAATATTTAGCAATTTGATTAGCATTTGATCCTAGCTTGCTTAAATCCTTAGCTATCGATTGTCGCGTTTCTTTATCAAATTTTGGTGCGACCAATCGACTTCCCTGTGCCTTTTTCTTAACGAAAGCAGGCACACTCATATTTAAAGTTTCCGCAGATTGTTGTAACTTTAAATATTCGTCTTTGTTCACTCGAAAACTAATTTGTTTACGCTCCTTACGGTTAGGTTTACGGTTTTTACTAACAGCATCGTTGCTAGCCACAAATGTGTTTCGTTCACTCATTCATTCCCACCACGCTTTCTTCGAAAGTTATTACTTGAATAACCTAAGCATATAAAATATGTAAAGGTTATTAAAGTAATATAGTGGTTTGGCAAGCACTGGCTTTGCTAGCCACATACGTGGTAGCGTCGCCGGCTTGTTGGGGAATATCCCCAAGCCCCTTAAGATTTTTTCTGCGAAAAAATAAGTGGCTAGATATTAGCCACTTATTTTATATAACAATATTTCTAAATTCAATTTACTCTTTATCAGATTTTGTTATTTTAGCATTATTATCTTCTAGTAGTTTTTTAAATACTGAATCGGCTCTACCTACGAAAGAGAATTTTTGAGGAAAAGACATTTCTATTATAATTTTATCTCCTGTATCAGTATAGTTAAAATTTTTCATAATAATTCCTCCTATTATATTTAAAAATAACTAAACAAATTATAATTAATATAAAATAATATATTAAACAGACTAATATTGAAAGTAATATTGTATTATCAGAACTATTGTATTTTGAAAAAATAAACTGTGATAAATCAATATTATAAATATAGTACTTTTATTAATATTAATGACTTTAAGGAATTACCAAAGAAAATAAAAATGTTGAAAGGATGACTTTAAATTGAATAAGTTCTTTTCGCTAATGATACTAATAATTCCAATTTTTATGATATTGCTTTTTTTAATTAATGATATAGAAAAATCTTTGTTGATAACTTTAGTAATCTTAATAATTACAATAGCTCTGCTTTTTTTATAAAGAGGAAAGACAATAAATGATATATTATACAAACTTACTACCTATAATCAGTAATTATGTGAACAAAAATAAATATCTTAAAATGTTATTTGAAATTATGATTACGTTAAAGTTTATATACTGAAATAATTAACAATACACATTACTGTGTATTGTTTTTTTATATTGTAAAATAGACTTTATTAAATTACTAAGGTACCCTTAGTCGTCTCAAAATAAAACTCAATCCTTTTATGGATTGAGTTAGACAGACTATTTTACAATGATAACGGGAATTTTTGAACGTTTAGCCACTTTGTGACTGACGCTACCCAATACCATTTCTTGTAAACTATTTAGACCACGAGACCCTAAAACAATTGCTTGATATTTACCACTATTAGCAACTGAAACCACTGTTTCTGCAGGAAGACCATGTGCAATTTTTACTTCATAATTTACATTATGTTCTACAAATAGTTCAGTTATACTGGATAATTTGTCTTCTCTTTCATTTGTTAAACTATGTCCTTGTTTACCATGTAAAACATCTGTTTTCGATTCTTCAACATTTACAACTGTAATTAAAGTAACTATAGTATTTTCATCTATAAAGTTCAAAACTTCCTGTGCTGAACGTAAACTATTTTCTGACCCATCGGCTGCTAATAAAATTGATTTATACATAAACAACACTCCTTAGTTTAAATGATTTTCATTTAGTTTGCTTAATTCTGAGACTATTTTACGACTATCTGAATTTAGTTTTTCTACATGAACAATGTTATTTTTTTCTTCGAACTTCCTTACCATTGTATCAATAGCATCTACTGCTGAATCATCCCATAAATGAGCATTATTAAAGTTTAATTCTATAATACTATTTTCAATATTAAAGCTAATTTGATCCATCATAGAGTCAATAGAAACAAAAAAGATTTGACCTTTAAAAGATAAACGGTTAGTTTTACCAAACTTCTCAGATGTTACTTCTACTTTTGATATTTTAGTAGCAAAGAATAAAGCACTGAAAATAACACCTACGACCACGCCGAGAGCTAAGTTATGTGTCATCAGTACAATTATCACTGTAAGTATCATAACAACTGCATCTGTTTTTGGTGCTTTTTGAATATATTTAAAAGAATTCCAATCAAATGTACCAATCGAAACCATAACCATAATACCTGCTAAAATTGGCATTGGAATTTGAACAACAAGTCCTCCAAGAACAATAATCATGAATATTAAGACAACACCAGCAGAAAAAGTAGATAATCTACTGTTTGCACCTGATTTGACATTGATTACAGATTGTCCAATCATGGCACAACCTCCCATACCACCGAATAATCCTGTAATCATATTAGCAATGCCTTGGCCACGAGATTCTCTGTTTTTACTACTATAAGTGTCTGTTGCATCATCTACAATTTTAGCAGTAAGTAAACTTTCTACTAGACCTACAATAGCCATAGATAGCGAGTATGGAAAAATGATTTGAAGTGTTTCTAAATTAAAGGGAACATTAGGAATTAAAAAGTGCGGTAAAGCTTGCTTAATATTTCCTAAATCACCAACAGTTCTCACGTCAGAACCTGTATACATATAAAGAGCAGTCAATACGATGATAGCTATTAATGGTGCAGGTATTGCTTTGAAAAATTTAGGGATTATATATACAATGAGTAATGTTACAATTACATATATATAAGTTGAGATTGAAATACCGAAGATATGTTCTATTTGGGACATGAAAATCATAATACCTAATGCATTTACAAAACCTATCATGACGGAATGAGGTATAAATTTCATTAAACGCCCCACTTTGAGAAGGCCTAAAACTAATTGAATTACTCCCATTAATATCGTGGCAGCTAAAAGATATTCTACACCATAATCTTTCACAAGTGGTGTAACTAATAAGGCAACAGCCCCTGTTGCACCTGATATCATTGCAGGTCTACCACCAACAATAGCAGTAACAACAGCGATGATAAATGAAGCATACAAACCAACCATTGGATCTACGCCAGCAATAATTGAAAATGCGATAGCTTCAGGGATTAAAGCTAAGGCAACCACGATACCGGCAAGTATATTTTTACCTGGCTGGTTAAACCATTCATGTTTTAATTTTTCAACCATAACTTACTCTCCTTTTTATTTAATTATATTGTAAAGTATAACAGAAAAGTTTCATATGTGTACCCTTTAATGAAACTTTCCTGTTATACTTTAGCTATAGGGTGGTGCAAGTAAATGAAATACGGTTATATCAGACCTGTTACAATAAACGATGATTTAAACGAACAAAAAAAGAAAATAGAAACCTATACAAAAAAAATAGTTGAGGAAAGTCATGCTAATAATAAAAAAAGAAATGAATTAGACCTTCTTTTAAAAAAGAAGTTGGTCTCGGGGGATGCAGTATATATTACAGATTTATGTATACTTGCAGATTCTACGAAACAATTAGTAGATATATTAGATTATCTTTCACAGAAGGATATATCTTTATATGTAATTAATTTAAACCGATATATTTATAAAAATATTCAAGGAGAATTTTTAGAAATACTACATGATATTACAGACTTTCAAAGTGATGTTGTTAAATTTAGGACACGCGTTGGATTAGAAAATTATACAAAAGAAGGAAAAAAGTTAGGCAGACCCAAACGAGATGATAAAAATCTTAGAGATGCTATAGAAATGTATATGAGCAAAAATTACACTCTAGATGAAATAAAAGAAAAAACAAACATAAGTAGAGCAACTTTATATCGTCATCTAGATAAATAAGAGATAGTAAATGTTGTTTCAAGATATAGAACATAATATAATACTGTCGATTAAAGAGGAAAGTAAAGTGATCTTTAAAACATTAAATATTAGTGAGAAAGTTTTTTTATTAGTACTCGAAAATATAGAAAGACAAGACTTAGCAAAAACATAGAAATATTTTATAATAAATACTTTCCAATATAGTGAACTACAAGATATGCTGAGTTAACGAAAAAGAAATGTAAAAAAATTCCTCTATGTCAAATACATTAAATTCAACTTTTATTGATTATGTATAAGATATACATTTTAACTACCTATAATCTTTTCTTATGTCAACAGTTTCATAATATATATTGATATACACTACTGATAATAGGTTTTAATTAATATTAAGCGCATACTTTTTATGGATAGAATATTAGTATTACATATTTTTTGGGGTTCAAGAATATGCCCCGATTTTATATCAAATTTGGAAGAAAAAGCATAA